>JAUXRH010000138.1 GCA_030682075.1 Nitrosomonas sp. | reverse complement strand
TAGCGAGCAAAGTGGGAAAGCGGGGACAGATTGGCCGGATTTTGAGGCGCATAGTCATTCTATGCAACGAAAAATCAGGGTAATATGAACCGCTTGTCCCATTTGCGCAGTAGATCAACCTTAAGTCCGACAGACTCCTAGGCGATCATCCAAGTGCGTGCCAAGCCTTCGGGCATTCCCTGAACTACTAATCTCTTATTCTCTAAAATCTTCAACACACCCAAGGCATTTCTCTGCATCTGATCAATCATTTCTGCATTAAGCTCAAGACCTTTGGTTTGCAGCATAGCTTCAGATATTTTCCTGCTCGTTATTGAACATCCGGCTTTTCTGAGAATATCCAGAACCAGTCTAGGGCATTCCCCAGGCTTAAAATATTTGTTCTGTACTCTGCGTTTCTTGGCGCGAATTGAGCGCAGATCATATTCTGGTGAAAATAGCTTGATAGTTGCGTCAATGTGACTTATTTCACTAGAAATGCGGTCGATTTCTGTCTGGTATTTATGGATTAATCCAGACATTTCGGCTCGTTTGGCAACAAGGCCGCTAACTACGTGGGATTCGGACATTTGGCCCTGAGAGAAAAAAACAGATGCTATATTAATGACTCGCGCGAAGAAAAGCTTTGTGCGGCTGCTACATAATAGCGAAAATGAACTTCGAAACGTTAGTTACCAATAATCGGGCAGAGCGGGACTTGAGGATGGCTAAAGTCAAGCAAAAGGTCTCCGGCTGTTTCAGAGCCAGCGATTATGCATAGGCCTATTGCCGTATTTCAAGCTATCTGCAGTCTATGGCCAATAGAGGGTACAACCCGCTTATCGCCATTCAAATCGCCTTGGCGGGGGATGCTCATAAAGTATGGGGCGAGTAGTTACTTTTTAGGTATTTTTAGAGGTGCCCTCATATGATTCTACTTCGACTAAAGTTTTATTTCAGGATGTCGTTAATGACAACATAAAAGTTCATCAGAAGGAGAATAAAAGTGAAAGTAGAAAATTCAATTCAACCAATAACAGGTATTTCTGTTAATGATGGTCAGCGGCGTATTGATAAAACAATCAATGCTGGCTCTAGCCCTGAACAAGCAGAAACAAGTGTGCATTTAAGCTCACAGTCCTCACAATTACAGGCTAATAGTAGCTCTGCAAGTGGCTCCGTAGTGAATGCCGCACGAGTTCAAGAGATAAAACAAGCCATAAATGATGGTAGCTTTAAGGTAAATCCAGAAGCTGTAGCTGATCGTTTACTAGAAACAGTAAAAGAACTCATTCAATCTAAAAAAGGTGATGTCTGATGAACAAAACTCAGCATTATGCCGAGTTTGTCGCTGACTTAAAACTTGAGCAAAATACTATCAAAGTTTTTATTGAAACTCTCCAAAAAGAGCAACATTCTTTGATTGAAGGAAATATTGCGGATCTGGATTTTCTTGCCTCTGAAAAAGAGAAGATTGCAGAACAATTGACAAATTTTAGTGAACAACGAAACCGATACCTGGCATCTCAGGAACTATCAACTAATACGGAAGGTATGAGAAAGCTGCTAGCGAACCATGCTCCACATACTGAAATTAATTTAATCTGGAACGAATCATTACAATTAATAAAGATTGCACATCAGCTAAGTCAAACAAATGGCACAATAATTACAACACGCCTTCAACATTCTCAACGCGCACTTGCCGCATTGCAATGTGCCGCTGGAACTACTTCCTTATATGGTCCTAAAGGTCAGGCATTTTAGAAAAAATCATAACGAGCGATCAAATAATTTGAATCAAATAGAGCCATAGTTATTCATATACTTCTGACTCTATGCAGAAAAAGAATTGCAAGTAAAGATATCAATCAAAAATTACTTGAATCGCAAACCAGCGTCTCCTACAACAACTTAAAAACCATTACAGCATTGAATAACCATTCCGACTTATTGACGATTCAATTGCTGCAAAGCTTGCGGATGGAAAAACCTACAGTATCCGATAACCACCCTTTGACTTACTTCGTTTTCAGCACACATAGATTCTCAATTTACCTGGTTTAATCTGGAATCTTCAGGTTTGATTAAATCAATAAAGCAGCCGCAACGCGCCGCCCTTCTTCCACCAGAATATTATAGGTACGACATGTCGCCTTGGTATCCATTACTTCGACACCGATGCCTAATTTAGTGAACGTAGTTAATAAACTATGCAACGGAAAACAAAGATTAGCGCCTGTTCCAAGTAAAATTATCTCCGGTTGATAAGGGAATAAACATTCAAAGTGTTCTATTCCCAACTGTTCAACCGTTTGTGCCTGCCAATTATCGATCATAAGATCGGGCAGCAATATCAAACTATGTTCATAGCGCTTCTGATTAATCAGAACGTAGCCTTCGCCATAGCCAGAAAACAAGTTTAGGCCTGATAATTTAGAAAGATGCAGTTTCAAGTATTACTCCCATCATATTTAAATAGTGAATACTCCACCAGCTACAAGCCGGTGGCTTCAGATTACGGTTCAAAGCCGGATTAATCGGCCATTTAGCCGATCTGAAATAAAGTTCAGCTATATTAATTAATCTCTCGGCTCAGCCAAAATTCACGCCAATGTCCAAAAATCAACATCAATCCAGTATCTGCCTCCTAAAGGCGTAGGATTTATAATCCCCTATTGGATACTTTAAATTAGAAAATAAATATCTTAACTTGGCAGTTTCCACTTCCACCTCAATAGAACCCGTAACAGCCTAAATTCCTCAGTATCAATACCATCTGCCACAATCACGACACTACGAGAAAAAAACTCACCAAACGACTTTACATTCAACACCACCAAATAAGGTGCAACAAAAGTACTCCCCAATATCCTACAAATAATGTATTCGCCACATTTCGTCTCAAGTGTGCACTCCAAAGCTTCTGTCAGCTCAAAAGCCACGACAGACCTCGCTGATTTTAATAAGGCATAATGACGCAAATAGAAAACCAGGCTCGCTACCAGAATAGAAATGCCAATTAATTTGGCAGGTATTGCTAGTATCAGTTCCCACCACAAACAAGCAACAATGAAATGGGCAAAACTAATTATCACCGTTAATTGCATTGAGTGTTTGAGATGCACAGATAAAGAAGCCATAGACAGGAGATTAATATAATATGTAAATGCCTTATAGATACCTTTACAAAACTACGCAAGCAGTCGCCATTGATCTACGTCCCATCTATACCACCATAGTAACTGAAGCCGAGAATCGATTGATAGCATTCGATGAGAAATGGGTAAGGATTATCTCTCTATTGGGCACCTCTAAAAATTCAGAGCTCTGTCTCGCGTCAACTAACTTGTCCACATTGACGACAATTAAGATGTCCGGTTGAATGATTGTAATTTATTTTTTCAATTGTTGTTTTTTTCCGATAACTCTCTCCTTCGATTTCCATAATGTGAGCATGATGAATAATGCGGTCAACTGCGGCGACAGTCATCATGGGATCTGGGAATATCTGATCCCATTGGCTGAAAGGTTGATTGGAAGTAATAATCAGACTGCCACTTTCATAAGGGCACTTCTAAAAATTCAGAGTTCTAAACAAGACCAGGCGCGAATAAAAAATATTGACGCAGCATATGATTGATATGTAAGGAAATATTTTTTGTGAGCAACGAAGTATGGTGACGAAACGGGGTAAGCAGGCAAGCCGCAAAGCGG
>JAUXRH010000137.1 GCA_030682075.1 Nitrosomonas sp. | reverse complement strand
TTAAGGGCACCTCTAAAAATCCAATTTCCGTCGCAATACGGCGTTGCTCATAAAAAATTTTCTCTTACATATCAACCATATGCTGCGCTCAAATTTTTTTCTCGCGCCTTGTCTTGCCTAGGAACTTGAATTTTTAGAGATGCCCTAAATGCATTTGTATTTTTTCAGATGCTGAAATTATCAGTTTTTTTGTTGAAATTGAATTATCGAACAGAGCAGATTTGTCAGTCTTATTCTGATCATGGCGTAAAGGTGAGTGATGCTATCCTGCATGCAACACTCAATAATTGTCATACTTACTCATCCGTGCAAACCAATACCAATATAACGACTACATCTGATTCTTCGTCAACTGATCACGAACAGTTGCGGCAGGCTTTCGCAGTTTTTAATGAGACTTCACAACAACTTTCCGGTGTGTATAAAGAATTGCAACTGCAGGTTGTTCAGTTAACCAAGGAACTTGCGCTGGCTAATGGAGAATTACATCGACAGCTTGTTGCAAAAGAAGATTTGTCGCAGAGGCTGAGTTTATTGTTGACGGCATTACCGGCGGGAGTGATTGCGCTGGATACCCTGGATTGTGTTGAGCAAGTTAATCCTGCGGCTATTAAAATTTTGGGTGAACCGCTCCTTGGGTTGCCATGGCTAACGGTTATAGACGAGCGTTTACGCCAGACAACGGTTGCCAATGAATGGAATCTGAAGCAAGATGTTTCGACATGTCCGCATCGTATTTGTATTGAAGCGAGTACCTGTGATTCAACCGGTCGGCGAATTTTACTCATACATGACATTACTGAAGCTCATACGATGCAAGAACAAGTTAAACGTAACCAACGCCTTACTTCAATGGGTGAGATGGCGGCCAATCTTGCACACCAATTACGTACCCCTTTGTCGACGGCTTTGTTGTATGCCACGCATTTAGGAAATGATGCTTTGACCGGGGACGAACGTCGGCAATTTTCCGCAAGAACAACCGAACGCCTTCATCATCTTGAGCATCTGATCAATGACATGTTGCGTTTTGTTAAAGGTGAGACAGCGCAACTGGAAAATGTTGTTATTTCTTCTTTGCTGGCAGAGTTGCAGCGGGTGATCGAGCCTCAGTTATCTCGTTTTAAATTGCAGTTTATCGTGCGTGATAATAGTGGTGGAGCAAGTCTTATGATTGACTATAAGGCACTGTGTGGAGCGCTGACAAATCTCCTGGAAAATGCGATGCAAGCCTCATCTGCGGGTGATTGTGTCACTTTGACGTGTGACTTGGATAATGAAGCGGTCATGCTGACAGTAAGTGATGATGGTCCAGGTATCGATGTAGCGCTCCAGGAGCGACTATTTGAACCATTCTATACGACACGTGCCGAGGGCACTGGTCTTGGCTTGGCCATTGTTCGTGGCGTCATTCAGTCAATGGGGGGTAACGTACAGGTGAATTCTCTGCCGAGTATTGGCAGTGAGTTCGTTATCAGGTTACCAAGAAATACAGGAGGCGCGTGAAATGAAGGCATTGCCTATTTTGATCGTGGAGGATGACCATGATTTGTTAGAAGCGCTATGCGCTACGATGAGACTGGCAGGTTATACGACACTTGCAGCATCGGATGGAGATACTGCGCTGAAATTATTACAGGCGCATCAAGTGGGTATGGTGGTAAGTGATGTCCAAATGAAACCAATGGACGGGCTTATTTTATTACAGCAAATTAAAATATCTTATCCTGAATTGCCTGTATTGCTAATGACCGCTTATGGAGAAGTTGATAAAGCGGTGACAGCCATGCGCATTGGCGCCTGCGATTATTTATTAAAACCATTTGATCCAGATAATTTACTGGTTCATGTTAAACAGTACTTCACGCCAGCACCCAATGATGACATTGGCATGATTGCAAAGGATCCAAAAACACGGGCCTTATTATCACTTGCCAAGCGTGTGGCTAACTCATCTGCAACTGTCATGTTGACCGGCGAAAGTGGTTGTGGAAAAGAAGTCATGGCGCGGTTTATTCATCAACATTCACTGCGGGTAACAAAGCCCTTTATCGCAATCAATTGCGCCGCTATTCCTGAGAATCTTTTAGAAGCGACATTATTCGGTTACGAGAAAGGTGCTTTTACCGGCGCAGCTCAGGCTCAAGCAGGAAAATTTGAACAGGCGGAAGGAGGTACCTTGCTGCTGGATGAAATTTCCGAAATGCCCTTGGAGTTACAGGCAAAATTACTTCGAGTATTGCAGGAGCGGGAAGTTGAACGGATAGGTGGACGTAAAATGATTAAGCTTGATATCCGGCTAATTGCTACTTCGAATCAAAATATGCTGGAAATGGTCAAGAGCGGTACTTTTCGTGAGGATTTATACTATCGATTAAATGTTTTTCCATTAGAAATTCCGCCACTCAGGTCGCGACCATTGGATATCCTGCCTTTGGTTGAGCGTATTCTTAATGCCGTTGTTGATGAGTCAACAAAGCAGATTTTCAGGTTATCAAAAGCGGCGATGACTAAATTAGAACATTACTCGTGGCCGGGTAATGTCAGAGAGCTGGAAAATGTGATTCAACGTGCGATCATACTGGCAACTGACACGATCGAAGTGGCGCATCTAAATTTATCAGAAATAGATTCCAGGGAAACGACGGCAGAAAATAATCATGCATTGTGTGATATTAAAACATTGGAACGTAATCACATCATGGAAACGCTCGCAGCTGTAAACGGATCGAGGAAATTAGCAGTACAAAGACTGGGGATTTCTGAGCGTACGCTACGTTACAAATTGCAGCAATATCGATTGACGGGTTGTTAACCCGGATATTGCATGAATTCGCACGATGATCACGCATGATATTGGTTTCACAAGGGATTTTTCGAAGAAGCGGTGTGGTTATTCATGTACCTGACTGAGACAATTTCTTGTGGAATCAAGAGACCAGTGAGGGCGTGTGCAATTCATGCAATATCCGGGTTAAGATGCTATTATATTTTTTCATATTTGCAACTGAAAAAGTGTGGAAGAGCGAAGAACTTATATTAGGGCACCTCTAAAAATTCAGCGTTCTAAACAAGACCAGGCGCGAATAAAAAATATTGACGCAGCATAGGATGGATAGGTAAGGAAATATTTTTTGTGAGCAACGAAGTATGGTGACGAAACGGGGTAAGCAGGCAAGCCGCAAAGCGG
>JAUXRH010000136.1 GCA_030682075.1 Nitrosomonas sp. | reverse complement strand
AAATTACTGCTATCTTTTTTAAGGTTATCAAAGTACCTTTTGATAACGGCTCTTCCAGGCATTTGGTCATGCTTGGTATAAACCAGAAAATGTACAATCGCATGTACTGCCATCGCAATCAATAACCCTTCAAAGATCCCTACCTGATAGACCAAACCACCGCAGATAAGCGCGAGCATCAGGGCATAAGGACCATAATGGGTCACATGGATAAGCCCCGCAATCATCTTGTAACCCGAGAACATCATAATGGCGGCTAACGCAAACTTCGGCAGGTAGTCCAGATATTCTATATTAAACGTAAAGAAAACAACCACTAAACCGATAATCAATACGGAAAATTTGCTATAAGCCCCGGCTAATTTGTTAGTGGTACTTTTTGCCAAGCCATCCAGGTTTGTCATACCAACGAAGACACTCGATCCCACGTTAGCAATCCAGATCGCCAGCAAACTGTTGTTACTGTTACATTTACGCTTTAACGGATCAATTTTCTCGATAGCCGCATTACTCATCACCTGCTCAATCACGTCAATAACCGCGAGCATCAGACAGAAAAGTACCATATAAACCAGCATCATAGCGCTCTCTGGGTCGGGTATCGGCAAAGCAAGATGGAGCGGCACATCCTCTGCATGTATCATGGGAACGGGGAAAAATTGTGCCAATATCACGCCTGCAATGATTAAAACAAAATACGGGATGGCTGGTTGTGTGTCCTTGAATTTGGAAAACAGGTAGATAAAGCCAGCAAAACCAATCGCAGAAATCATCACCATTTGTACCCGCGCCGCGTTCCAGAATTCTACAGCTTCTGCTCCTTCGGGCACTTCATAAGTGAATTCGAAAAATTTCAGGAAAATCTTCAACCCGACACCTGCCAGCAGTCCCTCAACCAAATAAACCGGTACCGCGACCAGCAGGTATTTTTGCCAGTTAAATTTCCAGATGACTGCCTGCATGACCGCTGTCAGGCAAATACAAAATGCCATGTTCTGGATACCAAAAGAGGCAACACCCAACGCTAATACCGGCGCGAGTCCTGCCGCAATTCCCGGGGCACCAATGTAGTTACCCGGCCGGATAAATGCATTAATCCAGCCGACAAGACAAGCAAAGGCTACGGTCGCCAATCCGACTTTAATTGGATAATCGGACATCATGGCAATACCAATTGTTAACGGTATCGCCATTGCACCCGTAACCACGCCAGCGGCCGTATCGCGATAGGCATATTTAAGCTGAAAGCCCGCAGAACCCGGGATGGCAGCAGGATTAGTGTCGTGGATTACCGGGTCATTCGACAAAGGCTTATTTTCTGTTTCCAAATTCACTAATATTTTTCCTTCAAGTTAATTTCTACGTGTTCAATCCCCGTCCCTTGGGACGAAAGCTGGCTGAATTCCAGTGGATTGAAGAGCGTAGTTAATACCCCGTGGCTTGCTGCAGAGGTGCTTTATTTTGGACGAACCAATAGAATGGAAGCTTCAACCTTAGCTACCAATTGTTCAGCGACCGAACCCACAACAAAACGCTCCAGGCCACGTCGATTAGCCGTTCCTACAACTAATAGATCGGCTCCCCATTCATTGACAGCAGCAGCAATAGAATCTGAAGTAGCCGTGCCCGTGCCAGTCAAACCGAATTCATCCTCAGCCTGCAATAACCGGGTTTCTATTGACAGCGCATTGACTGAAGATTCGGCACGTTTCAGCAGGTCAGCTCCGGCCTGTTTATCGGCAATATCTTCACTATTGACTGCATGAACAATGCATAGCGCTGCATTATAAGAATGGGCAATATTCTCCGCTTTCTCCAGTGCGTCCTGGGCTGTCTCGCTATCATCAATAGCCACCATAATTTTTTTGTACATTTTGCGACTCCTTCCTGATCTTATGGGCACCTCTAAAAATCCATATTTCGTCACAATACTTCGTTGCTCACAAAAAATATTTCCTTACATATCAATCATATGCTGCGTCAATATTTTTTATTCGCGCCTGGTCTTGTTTAGAACTCTGAATTTTTAGAAGTGCCCTTATGTTTTTTGTTAGAGGGCAGACCTGACGCCTGCCTGCCCCCAGACTAATAACTTATTGTAAATTACTGCTATCTTTTTTAAGGTTATCAAAGTACCTTTTGATAACGGCTTTTCCAGGCATTTGGTCATGCTTGGTATAAACCAGAAAATGTACAATCGCATGTACTGCCATCGCAATCAATAACCCTTCAAAGATCCCAACTTTATAGACCAAACCACCGCAGATAAGCGCGAGCATCAGGGCATAAGGGC
>JAUXRH010000102.1 GCA_030682075.1 Nitrosomonas sp. | reverse complement strand
GCGCTGATTTTTATTTTTGGCAAGGCACAATGAGGCGTAATAACGTGTTATTACAACGAACTGTAACGCAGCAAAAATTAAAAAGCGGCGTGCTATAAACACCATAGTTTGACTCACCATTTGGGTGAGTCGGCATTTGTTCGAATTGTCTCATGTATTCATATCGTTAGTCATCTCGGATAACGGTCAACTGAGGTTTTCAGGTTTATCAACCATCACGTTGCTATTAGTCGCCACAACGATGTAAGCTCTGCGGCACGTGCGGCGTGTAGTGGGTCACGGGTATCCGATACCCGTGGATGATGTGGCTTTACGTCGGATTTGCTCAGCACCTTCAAGCCCGCCGCGTCGATAGCCGCAAGCAGCTCAGCACGCGTACGCAGCTCCAGGTGCTCGGCAAGATCGGACAGGATCAACCAGCCCTCGCCACCCGGCGCCAGGTGCGCCGCGAGTCCACTCAAAAATCCTCGCAACATCCGGCTCTCCGGGTCAAATACGGCGTATTCAAGCGGCGAGCTGGGTCGCGCAGGAATCCAGGGCGGGTTGCACACGATCAGTGATGCCTGCCCTTCGGGAAAGAGATCTGCCTGCACCAGATCAACCTGCGCGGTGAGATCCAGTCGCGTCAAATTTTCACGCGCACAATCCAGCGCACGTAAGTCCTGTTCGGTGGCGACGATGCGTTGGATGCCTCGGCGTGCCAGCACGGCGGCCAGGACGCCGGTTCCGGTGCCGATATCGAAAGCGCTGGACTGGGTCATAGCTAATTCGGGTAAGGGGGCTTCGGCTACCAGTCCCACGTACTCGCTGCGTATCGGTGCGAATACGCCGTAATACGGATGAATACGTGCGCCCAGTGCGGGAACTTCAACGCCCTTTTTGCGCCATTCGTATGCGCCGATGAGTCCTTGTAGTTCACGTAGCGACGCAATGTAGGGTTCTGTGCCAGCGCCATAGGCCTCTAAACAAGCTGAGTGTACATCAGGCGCGCGGCGCAAGGGGATGCGGTGGCCTGCCTCGAAAGGCAACAGCAACAGGCTCAAGGTGCGGGCGCGCTGTGACTGCGCCAGGCGATGCCGATGAAAGGCTTCGACAGGTGTCGGTGTTGGCGCGGTGGCCATTTTTCTTGTTTTGCGCTGGCGCGGCTTTTTATCGATGCGCCGCGCCATTGCCTGTAGTAAATGGCGCGCATTTTGAAAATCACCGCGCCACAGCAGTGCGTTACCTTCGCAGGCCAGACGGTAGGCGGCATCCGCAGTCATGCGATCATCGGCGATAACCACCTGTTTGGGCGGCGGCGCGCTGTTTTCCGCGCGCCAGCGCGCGGATTTTTCTTCTCCCGCTTCGTTCCAGCTAATGACGGGGTAATCGCTCATCGTGATAAGCGAGTGAGTCGCAACTGGGCGGGGCTGGTTAAGGAATCGGTAAGTAATGGCATGACTGATTTAACATAAGGTATCGGTGAATGATTCAGCTTTCTTTGACTGCAAAGGGTTGTACCACAAAATAGCGCTGAGAATTAGCCACTTCAAAATCCCGTTTTAAATCTTCCCAGTTACCATTCGATAAAAAGATGGCCAGTGCGGCGTCTCGGGTGTTTTCCGCCGGGCCTAGTTTTTGCCCTGGGCAGATCTGCCAGAACACCTCGGTGGTGCTGCTGAAAACGGGTTTTTCAATTTCCGTGACTGTCCCAGCCTGTTTGGGGTGAAGACAATAGGCACTGTATCTCTGATCCTTTTTTGCCTTGATTACGGGTTTGCCCGGTGCTCCCATTTGCAATCGCAGGTGCCATTCGCTCAGCGCGACACCCTGGTAAGTATCGAACATTTTAGAAACTGAACCGCCAGGCGCGCGGGCGGCGATCTCCAGTAAAACAGGTCCGCCAGTTTTTTTATCCACGATAAAATCCAGATTGATCACGCCATCTGGCGGGTAGCCGGAAGGTAAGCTATTCAGTACCTGGATTGAAAAATCGAAGAGTACCGGATATTCAGGGTCTTCCGCTCGAACCACCCGGCTGCCAATCGGCTTGCCATGCAGAAACTCATGGTCAGGCCGGAAATGTTGATACGGGGCAAAATAAGAAATTTCTCCGTTTATTACCATCACGCTGGTGCTGTAATGCGTCCCCTGGATCCATTCACACAATTCAAATCTTTCATTTTTATCGCGGTGACTTGCGCACCAGGCGGTTAATTCTTTTTTTCCGGGAATACGGGTGGTTTTTTTGCTTCCTGCGCCGATCACGGGTTTGGCAAAAAGTGGGAAGTCGAGCGCCGCAGTTAAATGGGTTAAATAATTTTCTTCGGCAGCCTGGTATTCCTTCGCGTCAAAAACCACGCTGGCGGGCATTCGGACAGGGGTGTTTTTTAATACGTTTCTGAGTACAGACTTGTCCACAAAAGGAAGCATCTGTTGTGGTTTATCCCCCGCTAAACCGAGGTTTAGCCGCATTTCCGCAGCCAGAAGCACAGCGCATTCGTCGTTGGTGATGACCCGGCATTTTTCAGACTTGAGCTTAAAGAAATGCTTAACCTGGTTAAAAGATTCCAGCAGGTGAGGCAAGTCATAGGATTCCAGTATCTGCACACAACTCAGGTGTTCAAACTGAGCGGGGACTATCTTGCTTAGTCCGCTTCGGCTACAGAGAACAGCGAGGTTATAGCCATGGTTGCGGATAAAAGCGAGATCAGATTTAATCTGCAGTTTGTCCTGTAATAAAAAAACCGTGGGTTTCTGGTGATCAAGCAAAATGTCGGCAAAAGGCGTGAGCGTTTCTTCTTCCTGTTGCATGGCTTGAATGTGTTCGACGATTTCTTCTGCACAGCCCCAGGATAGGCTAACGCCGGCCCCGCCATGGCCGTAATTATAAAACAGGTGTGTTGCGGGGACTCTTTCGACGCATACATTGGCTTCTGTAAAAGGCCGCAAACCGGACCGAACCGGTTCTTGTTCGTCCAGAGGCAGCGAGCGAAGTACCGGTAAAAATTGAAGACAACCGTCGTACATTTGCCGGATAATCGGGTCTTCCAGGCTCATCGACCCCCCCCACTGATGGAGTTGGACCAGTCCACCGAGGATGACCGTATCCTGATGACCTCTGGGGACGATAAAAATAATGCTCTGCTCGTCATTCGATAATTCCTTGTGAGAAATGCAATGAGCGCCATCGACCAGGCCTTGTTCATCTTTCACCCGGACCAGAGCACCTCGTAGCGGGTACATGGAGGGGTCATTTGCAATTTCAATTGATCCCAATGCGGCACAGTTGACGATGGCGGCACAGTGAAACCGGGCAAGCAGCGCCTGCTCCTGTTCAATTAAATTAACTTCTATTTTTTCTTCAATAATCCTGCATCCCAGCGATTCTGCCTGGTGAAACAGCCACTGTAGATATACGTCGGTATCCACCATCGGCGCCATGTGCTGATAGGCATCTCTGATTCCTTTCTGAAACGCTAAATCAATGGTTTTTGGAACAATATCAAGGCCACGCCGAAAGTCATCTACCTTTCCGGCCAATTCATTCATTTTGTTCAGATCTTCCGGTAAGTTCTCGAGAATCTCACGGAAATAGAAAGTAGCTTTGCGAAGGTAAATTCCCGTAGCGGTGGAACCGAATTCTGCCTGAAGAGCCTTGAATTTTTCATAGGCCGTCACGCACCATACTTTGGAACGTTCCAGAGAACGGGGCGTGCCGTGTTTTCCGCATGCTGCAGGCGGCCATTCCCATAAAGCTCCGGCCACATTACTGACTAACGCAGGGGCAAATTTTTCAGCGACAATGACAACACCAAATCCTTGTTCTCTTAAACAGATAGCGGTCGTGAGTCCGCTGATCCCCGCGCCAATCACCATAATTTTTATTTCTTTTTTCATTTATGCTTTCTTTTGCTTGATAGGTAAGGAAATATTTTTTTGAGCAACGAAGTATTGTGATGAAACGGGGTAAGCAGGCAAGCCGCAAATATGGATTTTTAAAGGTACCCTTAAGGAAGCAATACTAACATTTCATCGTACTTGCCAGATCCAGGGTGCAATTATCGCTGAGATTGAAGAAAGTTATTAGCAGAATTTTGTACCGACAGGAATGGATAAGCCGGGTGATCTTTTAGCAGGATTTGGGGAGCCGGGTGATCGGGGTATAATAAATCGCATTATTATAAAGCCCAGGCCGGGAAAACCCAGGATCAGAAGAGTCCAAGCCCCTCTTTTTTAGTTACAATTCCTCGATAATTTTCCGTGAAACATAAGTATTCAGTCTTAGACGGGCAACAAATCAGGAGTGGCAGATGAATAGTCGGGAAGTGGTGATTTTGAGCGGTGTTCGTACCGCGATTGGGGATTATGGCGGGGCATTAAAGGATATTGCGCCGACTGAATTGGCCGCAAAGGTTGTGCGGGAAGCGGTGATACGAGCCCAGGTCGATCCGAATGATATTGGACACCTGGTTTTTGGCAATGTCATTCACGGTGAAGCGCGGGACCTGTATCTTGCGCGTGTCGCCTGTATCAATGGCGGTCTTCCACAGCAGACATCTGCATTGACCGTAAATCGGCTGTGCGGCAGTGGTATGCAGGCGATCATTTCCGCCGCACAAACCATCTTACTGGGTGATACCCATGCGGCGGTTGCTGGTGGCGTAGAATCCATGAGCCGTGGGGGCTATCTGATACCTTCATTACGCTGGGGGCAGCGGATGAATGATGGCAATACGATAGATATGATGGTGGGTGCCTTGACAGACCCGTTTGATTGCATACATATGGGTGTTACGGCGGAAAATATTGCGGCTAAATGGGGTATTCGTCGCGAAGACCAGGATTTGTTTGCCCTTGAAAGCCATAAGCGGGCATTGCATGCCATTAAAAAGGGTTATTTTAAGGAACAGATCTTACCGGTCGAGATAAAAACGCGTCAAGGCGTCACCATTTTTGATACGGATGAGCACCCACGTGCGAATATGCGCATTGAAGACCTCTCCAAATTACGCGCGGTCTTTCAGAAGGAAGGTACAGTTACGGCGGGAAACGCTTCAGGTATCAATGACAGCGCAGCTGCTGTGGTGTTGATGGCGCGTAGTATGGCTGAAGAAAAAGGCTTGAAAGCAATGGCAAGGCTGGTTTCTTATGGTCATGCCGGCGTCGATCCCAAATATATGGGGATAGGCCCGGTGCCTGCGGTACAGTATGCTTTGGCTCGCGCCAATCTCAGGATTGCTGATATTGATGTGATTGAGTCCAATGAAGCCTTTGCCGTTCAAGCTTGCGTTGTGGCAAAAGAACTGGGCTTTGATCCAGCAAAGACTAACCCGAATGGGGGTGCGGTCGCATTAGGGCATCCTCTTGGCGCGACGGGATGTATTCTTACCGTCAAGGCAATTTATGAATTGCATCGAACGGGTGGGCGCTATGCTCTGGTGACGATGTGTATCGGCGGAGGTCAAGGAATCGCAGCCGTATTTGAACGCCTTTGAACCTGGAAAATTGCGATTGATCCGGTCAGACCTGGCAAAGATTCGCGTGCGCGTAATGTTCACCAATTAATTTATTTTCAGGAAACACTATGAAACAAGTACTGATTCTGTTACTGCTTGTCCCGGTTTTGGTGTGGGCCGATAGTGACGCAAATATAAATGCGCGGACTCATCAGCTTGAATCCGCATTGGCTCGGATACAACAGGAAGCGCAGTCGACTTATCAGCAATTTCTGATGATTCAGGAGTTACGGCGCAGTGAAATGAGGGAAATGGATATGCCCGTTTCAACGCCGCCGAGTGGATCCGTTCAAAGCATACCGGTTCCAAATTATGATGATTTAGTCAAGCTCAGACAGGAGAAGCAGGAGCGGATACAAAAGTATACGACCGATCTGGATCGGCTTTATAACCGTTATCAGGAATTGGAGGAAAGGCGACAGGTGCTTTTTGATGAGATTGATTTGTTAAAGCAATCGTCAACAGAATAAACCGCCGTTTGTTTCATTCTTTCTGATTCGTTTTCTCGCTTTGTTTCTGCCATGTGTCGCAGCATTCCAGGCGACAATAATGAATTACATAATCAACGGCTTGCCCACTTTTTGCCTCGGATACCGGGATCTCTTTAAGGCATATTGCTATGCTATAGAGGGATCTTGTTGCTATTCTGCATTCTCAAAATTTCTGTACCAGACGTCATAAATTTCATCAGGCCATAGGGATTTAATCCAGACAATCACGTCATCGACTTGTTGTTCTGTCAGGATTCCTTCCCACGCAGGCATGGAGCCGAATTCAGGTGGGCCGCCTTTGAGTATGGTTTTTTTCAAAACTTCAGTGGAATGATGCCATGCATGGGCGGTTCCATTGAGCGGTGGCGGTGGATATCGACCATCTTCTCCGGTTTTACGCCAATCGGGGGTCGCCTCCCCGTTCTGCCCATGACAGTTAACGCAATTTGCAAGATAAACAACTTCACCCCGTTCAATTTGAGCGGCATCCAGATTACGAACAACCCGCGCCTCTTTATTGCCAAATAAAGATTGTACTGAGTTTTTAACCGGGGATGCCGCTTCACCGCATCCAAAGACCATCCCGGTTATGAGAAGTAGCAGAAAATAACGTGTAGCCATCGTTTTTTAATAGATAAAAATTTTATTTTAATCGCATCATAGAGCTTCCCTGTGCGGGTTCTGAACTGGCGGGTTCCGCAGACGCTTTTTTCTGCGCAGATGGATCATATCGGTTATAAATCACGGTATCCTTACGGTGATCGCCACGTTCTTTGATTAGCAATACATTGTAAGGGTCACTCCGCGCACCTTCCATGCCTGGGGTGCCATGTGGCATGTCGGGAACTGCCAGGCCAACAGCTTTGGGACGTTCTCTGAGAAAACGTTTGATATCCTGAGCGGGCACATGCCCTTCAATCGCATAGCCATTTACCAAAGCCGTATGGCATGAGCCAAGAGAAGATGAAATGCCCGATTTCTCTCTAATTTCCTTGTTACCCACATCCTTTGTAATTACGGCAAAGCCATTATCACGCATATGATCAACCCATTTGTCACAGCAGCCACAGGTTGGGCTTTTATAGACCTCAACGGTCGTGGTCGCAGCAGCATAGGGCGCGATACCAAATAGCGTAAGGGCGAAGATTGAACTAAATAATTTTGCCTGCACTCGAGTTTTCATTAATTCTCCACATTTATTTTTCCGCGCATCCCTTTAAAATGGCCAGGTAAGGGGCAAGCGAAGTCGATTATGCCAGTTTTGGTAAATTCCCAGCGCAACGACTTGCGCTCATCTGGGTCAAGCGGGACCTGGTTTTGTCCTGTCGTTTTTATTTCTGGATGATTGCGCCGCATCTTGGCGTATTTTCTCAGATTTGTCATGGTATCAATAATCATTTCATGCTTTTTATTGCCCCCATTTTTAATTACAAATTCTATGGTTTCACCTTGTTTAACATCAATTTCTGAAGGTAAAAACATATAGTCAACCATCGTTATCTTGATGATACGTGATACTTTACTCGGGTCACCTGGTTTGCCGATGGCAGCATTTGCTTCTTTATCGTTAAAACTTACATTTGAAAAAGTATGGGTTGCGTACAGGGTCAAGGCTAAAAATGCAAAGCGTATAATTAAGGGCACCTCTAAAAATCCATATTTGCGAGCAGCCGCTTTGCGGCTTGCCTGCTTACCCCGTTTCGTCACAATACTTCGTTGCTCACAAAAAATATTTCCTTACATATCCATCATATGCTGCGTCAATATTTTTTATT
>JAUXRH010000098.1 GCA_030682075.1 Nitrosomonas sp. | reverse complement strand
GAACCAGGGTGTCATTACCAACGGCAATAATACCCAGCAACATATCTTTTACATTGCCGGCAATGGTAATTTCCTCAACGGGAAATTGAATTTCGCCGCCTTCCACCCAGTAGCCTGAAGCGCCCCGGGAGTAATCTCCGGTTACACCGTTGACACCATGGCCCATTAATTCGGTGACCAGCAATCCTTTATCCATCTTTTTAAGCAATGCCGCAAAATCTTCCGGGGCCGCATTTTCAAGTATCAGGTTATGGCTTCCCCCGGAATTTCCCGTGGTCGTCAAACCAAGTTTACGTGCCGAATAACTACTCAGAAAATAGCCCTGTACTACCCCATTTTCAACGACGTTGCGCTCAGAAGTTGCCACGCCTTCGTCATCAAATGCACCGCTGGCCAGGCCTTTTTTAATAAAGGGTGATTCGTGGATCTGAATGTCAGGCGCAAACACCTGCTTGCCGACGCTGTCCAACAAAAAGGATGATTTCCGGTAGAGGCTGCTGCCACTGATCGCGCTGACAAAATGGCCGATCAAGCTCGAAGCAATCGGCGCCTCAAATAATACCGGCACTTCACAGGTTGCAATTTTTTTTGCACCCAGGCGGGCGACGGTACGCTCTCCCGCTTTTTTGCCAATAATATCAACTGGCTCCAGATCAGCCGTGTCACGCGCCACGCTGTACCAGTAATCACGCTGCATCGCGTCATTCTGCTGGGCAATTACGGAACAACTGACACTATGGCGAGAAATGGGATAACCGCCCATAAAACCCAGACTGTTGGCGTAGACAAATTGTGATTCACTCAGTGAAATACTGGCGCCCTCTGAATTGGTAATGCGTTTATCCACCGCGAGTGCCGCCGCTTCACATTGCCGGGCTAATTGTATTGCGTCTTCGACCGACAATGACCAGGGGTGATACAAATCAAGATCTGGAAATGTCTGTGCCAATAAAGCGGGATCTGCCAATCCAGCGCAATCATCTTCTGCGGTGTAGCGCGCAATGGACAGCGCCGCCGCGACCGTATCACTGATGGCCTTTGGCGAAAAATCTGACGTACTCGCATTGCCACGCTTCTGACCCATATAAACCGTTACAGATAATCCCTTGTCACGGTTATATTCAATGGTTTCCACGGCATCCTGCCGCACCGTTATCGTTTGACCAAAACCATCCGAAACATTGGCTTCACAGGCGGTGGCACCTCCCTGCCTGGCATGATGCAGAATGTCGCGTGCAATTTGTTGAAGTGTTGTGTATGAATAGGAAAAACGGGGTGCTGACTCGGGCATATTGTTCATAGATTGAGTTTTGCGAAAATAAGATTAAAGGAACCGCTGATTAATTCATGAGTCGATGTTTGATCGGTTAAAGTTTTCCATTTTATTGCTGTTAATCACGTTTAACGACCCATGATCGACACTGTGAGAAGAAAGATTTTATCTCATATCCGGTCGGGTTCAGTATTAATCCGCGATTCCTGAACCGGGAAATGATTCATCGGGGGATTGCCGGTGAGGTCAAAAGACAAATCTAATCAGAATATGGCGTATGATATCAGCTTCTTGACATCACTTTATCCCGGTTGCCGTGCAAAATAATTCAGAACAGGACATCGATCCGGATTTACCCCCCAGTAAAACAAAACGTAAACATGAAATGCATGCACTACAGGACATGGGCGAGCGACTGGTCGATTGTGACAATCATCAGCTGAATGAACTTGATCTGCCCGAAATACTCAGGGATGCCATTCTGGCAGCCCGACAAATAAAAAAACATGGCGCACGCCGTCGGCAGATGCAATATATCGGCAAATTAATGCGAAATATTGATGTCACCGCATTTCAGGAAAAATTTGCCAGCTGGAATAATGTATCCGAGCAAAGTAAAGCGCGTTTGCATCGACTGGAGCATTGGCGCACGCGTCTGCTGGCTGATGAAACGGCGTTCACTGAATTTGGTCAAAAATATCCCTCTGCCGACATGCAGCACTTACGATTGCTGGCACGTAATGCGCAGAAAGAGAAGGCGGCGAATAAACCCCCCAAAAGCTTTCGATTACTGTTTCAGGAGTTGCAGTCGATCATTCCTGAAACGCTCGAGTAACTATCTTAACGGGGATTTGTGCTGCCGAGTCCAGCTAGTCTTACATTCGACAGACGCCTCCTGGAACTCTATTTGCCTTCCTCGCGACAACTGACTTGCACGCTGATACGCTAACGCAGCAACTGCCAGATCCCCTAAGGCCAGGCCGCGAAATACAAAGGCCGTCCGTTCATCTTTGTTCTGTCGGCCTGCGCTGGCGCCACTCACCAAGCCGGAGAGATCTCCCGTAACCAGTGCGGGGTCGACCAGGGGCGTTGGCATACTGGATTCTTGCACCTGGTCGTCAATGATGACACGGTTAAATGCCGACATGCCATCGGTAAGCCAGGAGGCTGCCAGGTCGGTCATGGTGGCGAATGCGCCGGGTTTTAACCATTGCGCATCAAGAAAGGGAACGAGCTGAGGTGAAAGCGTGACGGAGGTAATGATCAGATCCGCCTCTTTTATCGCTTCTTGGGCCGTGTTACAGGCCATTGCCGATAACCCCATTTCTTCAGCCGTCTGGCAGAATGTGTCGCGATTGGCGTAGCCACGACTAAATGCGCGCACCTGTTGCAACGGAAAAATTTCGGCAAAGGCGTGTAAGTGGCTGTGAGCCTGTACGCCACAGCCGATAAAGGCGGCAATTGATGAATCCGCCCGCGCCAGTCGCCTGGCAGCCACTGCACTCAGCCCTGCGGTGCGCACCGCCGTTATCCAGTTGCCATCCAGCAGGGCCAGGGGTAGACCGGTGTCACTGTCGTGCAGCATCACCCATGCGTTGATGCTTTTAAGGCCACGTTCTGGATTGCGCGGGTTGAGGAGAAGTGATTTGACCGTCAGGAATGGCGGGTTGTTTGCCGCTGCCAGGGTGGCCATAATATATCGGCCATCGGGCGGTGTGATCACCGCTTTCGGTGCATTCCAAGCCTGAGACTGAAGGCAGTCGAGCAGCAGGTGTTCGATGCTTTCGACCACTGCTTTCGTGGTTAGCTGTAAGTTTTCCAGCGTATTTTGTGACAGATAGCGTAAATGAGTGGACGCCTGCGGGGTGGCATTCATCCAGCCATTGCGCTCATAGCCTGGTCGTTGCTGCAAAGTAAATCCCCCCTCTGGTTATTGCGGCCATCTTAACTTGCAACAGAGTATAATTGGCGACGTTTGTTATTTGTTGCTAATTTTTATCGCATAAGAAAGTATATTTCTTTACGTTAAATACAATCCTGCTTTGTTACCCTGGCTATCTGTATTTTTAAATAGACCCGCCCAATAAAAAATCACTTACTTGTTACACATAAATCTTAAGGACACCTCTAAAAATTCAGAGTTCTAAACAAGACCAGGCGCGAATAAAAAATATTGACGCAGCATATGATTGATATGTAAGGAAATATTTTTTGTGAGCAACGAAGTATGGTGACGAAACGGGGTAAGCAGGCAAGCCGCAAAGCGG
>JAUXRH010000085.1 GCA_030682075.1 Nitrosomonas sp. | reverse complement strand
ACAAATTCCTTTGTTGTTGAGTGATGTGTTTGCCTGACAAATTCACCTCCTTTTTAAGAGGTAACTTTACATGCTTCTAATTTCACTCAACCGGCCAAGTTAATTGTCGTCATACCGGACAGGTTAATTGTCGCCTAATATTTCCGGCAAAAATGAATTGGATGGTGCTGAAAAATGCGCCGATGAATTCCGCCTTCTGGTTCACCAGACTCTGGCGGATGCCATCGCCAATGGAAACGCGGCTGTTCTTGAGTTCCAGCACGCCGATGGCAATGCCGTTGACGTACAGCACGATATCCGGGCGTTTTTCCTTTTCGCCGAATACCGTGACTTCTTCGGCAATGTAAAAATCGTTGTTTTCGGGATGCCGCCAGTCGATCACCTGCACCGTATCCGTCGGCAGCCCCGCTTCCGTCTTGACCGGCACGCCGTAGCGCAGCAGTTGATAGACATCCTTGTTGTTGTGATACAGATTCTGGGTGTAAGCAATCCCTACGGACAATATGGAAGCAGATATTCACCTAATTCCATTAACAACCCTTATGGACAGTATGGAAGCCAGTATTCGCCAGATTCAGCCAATAATCCCTATGCAGTCAATCCACCGGCCATTATTTCACCAGATAACGGCTTTGGATTCCATAGATATTGAGAATAGACGTGCCAACACTTGATGTGTCATTTAATAAGCGTCATATTGGATAGCGTTATCCTTCCACAATCCGGTGTTCTTACTGGTGAGGCTGCTTCTAAAAATACACCACATTCCTCTGTGGTTGAATAATAGTCACCTATACGTTACTATATGACTATGAAAATCAAGGTTGAAGAATATATTTGCCTGGATGGTTCAAGCCCATATAAGGCATGGTTTGATAACCTTGATCCGCAAGCTGCCGCTAAAATTGTTACTGCCAAATTGCGTTTGGAGCTTGGAAATACATCCAGCGTGAAATGGTTTGACGGTATTGGTGAATACGTCATCAACTGGGGGCCGGGTTACCGTGTTTACCTTGCTATGGATGGCGACACACTCATCATCTTGTTCGGCGGCGGTGGTACTAAGCGCGGGTAGCAGAAAGATATTGACAGGGCAAAGGCTTTGCACCATGAATACAAGGCGCGAAAGAAAGCCAAGCCTACCGTCAATAAAACTGGAAAAGTGAGGCGGTAATCACATGGCACTAACCCGAAATTTCAAGCAGACAGTTATCGAACGCATCGAGCGCGACCCTGAATTTGCAAAGGCACTTCTTGATGAAGCGGCAACTTTATTTCTAAGTGGCGAACCGGAAACAGCGCGCCTTATCCTTCGCGACCTCGTCAATGCCACCGTTGGATTTGAGCACTTAGCCGTATTGACTGATAAACCGAGCAAAAGCTTGCATCGCATGTTATCGCCCAAAGGCAATCCAAGTATGGATAACCTCGCTGCTATTTTTGACGCTATCCGTACACGTCTGAACGTTGGAATTGAAGTTCATACGATCCCTATGTGTCAGGATACCTTTCGCCTCAGTTGGAAACTAAAAACTTGAAGGGTGAAGTGGGGAATTATGATGAAAAAGAGCTATTCAAAAGAATTTAAGGAATCGATAATCAAGAAAATGATGCCGCCTAATCCGGTA
>JAUXRH010000065.1 GCA_030682075.1 Nitrosomonas sp. | reverse complement strand
GAAAAACAAAAAAGCATAGGGCTGCAAGTGAGTGCCGTGAGAAATCAGTTAGTTGATGGTTTGATGAATTTGAGTTTCGCAAAACAGCTTTGGTTTCTGTTTCGTGCACTTATTCATGATGGCCTACTAAGCATTAAGCAGCAACTTGGTTGTCCCATTGACCAGATTATGGAGACAATTGAAGAGCACATAAATCATTTCTTTGTGCAAGCTCTGCAGTTAGATCATTTTACGTTGAAACAGGAAGCCTTGGATAATGAAGATTAGTGAGATTCCATTCAATTTTGAACTCCGAAACTTGAGGATCAACATTCCAATCATCGAAAATATTGCCGGGAGGTATTTCAGAAAGGTAGTTTTGATCTTTCAGCCAGCGCTTGAAGTATTTGTCATCCTCTATTTGCTGCAAGTCTTGCTGCATGGTAGCCAGGTCTTTTTGGAAGGACAGTTCTTCGACCCTCAGGCTGCGATGCAGGTTGGTTATGTTCAAAGTTTCGTAGGATTTGAGGCCAAATTCATGCTGTGCATCGTGACGGCATTGATGCAGTTCGTTTTCCAGTTTCTGGGCTTGCTGCTTGAGTAATAGCGTCAAGGACGCAATCTTTTCTTCCGCCATTTTGGCAATGGATGCGGTGTCCGTTAACTCAGTACGCAGTTGAATCTGTAGCAAGGCTACCAAATCACGGCGATCATAAGCAGCATTGGCTTCGCTCATTAACGTTGTTTTTCTGGCGCGCTCATCGGGGTCGCTTTCACGATCAGGATGCAAGGCGCTGGCCAGTTGCCGGAAAATCTTGCGCAGTGTGGTTTCTGCTGCTTGCTGGTCTGCCTTGGCTTTAAGCTGAGCGGCGCCAGGTTTCTTTTTGCGAGCCCGTGCCTGCTGGCGCGCTTCCTGTTCGGCTGCTTCTGCTTCGCGCAGACGTTCCATGCATACCCTGAACACATCCTGCATTGTCTCCAGCGATTCGTCATCGGTCAGCGGCTCACCCAGCATGTCTTCCATCATGTCGCGCATATCCATCATGGCGGATTGTTCTTTTTGCGCCAGACTTTCGCTGCTATGCTGATCATGCAGAATTTTCATTTCTTCATCGCCTTGTGCGACAAGCTGCATACTGAGATTGCAAAGAATCGTCGAGGCAGCACATTTTTGCAAGGCACTCAACCCCTTACGTTGCAATCTTTTATCCAGCCAAAGTGCCATTTCACGCATGAGCGCTTGATGGCGTTCACGTAGCGGCGCCAATGTCTGGTGGTATACAGGACGATGTGCATTGCATAGCACCTGTATCCCGACAAGCTGGCCCTTCAATTTATCAATACGTTCAAGCAGGCGGTTAAAGCGCTGCTGACCTGGCGATAGTTGGGCATCCTGTGCGGCCAATTTGAGCGCGGCAGCAGGATTGCTTTCGGTTTGTCGGTTAACTTCCGGGATTTCGTCGAAAAATAAATCTGGTTGATGTCGCATGGTTATTCTGTCAGGTCAGTGGATTAGCGTTAACTCCGATACAAGTAAAATTTCTCTCAGTCAGGAAGGCAATAACCCGTTATCTAACCTGAAAGAATATGATGAATCTACAGAAAGCCAGATGGCTCGTCAATTGCATTGATGATCGATCAAAATGAACTGCGGCATGCCGCGCAAAATTGGACTTTTAGAGATGCGCTTAAGGGCGCCTCTGAAAATTCAGAACTCTAAACCAGACCAGGTGCGAATAAAAAATATTGACGCAGCATATGATTGATATGTAAGGAAATATTTTTTTGTGAGTAACGAAGTATTGTTGACGAAACGGGGTAAGCAGGCAAGCCGCAAAGCGGCTGCTCGCAAATATGGATTTTTAGAGGCGCTCAAGATCCAATAGGTTCAATGATATGCTGACAACGGGCTTATCTGGCGATATAGCGCAGATGGAATGATCCTGATAATACCCATACATTGAACTCCTGAATTGCGCGTAAGCAGGGTAATTCGATGGCATCTTGAAATGAGCTTTACCGTAGAAATTTAATCCTTTTTCACGTATAATCAAATTGCGTTTCCAAGTGTAAGCACAAACAAAGCTTTCCCCTGTTTTTCAATATCTTTCTGTATCCAAGGAGTCTTCTGTGTCTCAACGCCCGAATGCCATCCTCGCACTTGCTGATGGTGCAATTTTTCGTGGCGTATCGATTGGAGTGGAAGGTGTCAATACAGGTGAGGTCGCTTTCAACACCGCCATGACCGGCTATCAGGAGATACTCACGGATCCATCCTACTGCCAGCAGATTATTACACTGACATATCCGCATATTGGCAATACTGGCACGAATACCGAGGACGTGGAATCTGGCAATAACGGAAAAGTATTTGCCGCTGGATTAGTCATCCGAGATCTACCACTGACTTCAAGCAGCTGGCGAAAAACACAGACATTATCTGAATATCTCAAAGCTCAGAATGTGGTCGCAATAGCTGAAATTGATACACGCAAGCTCACCCGTATGTTGCGGGAAAATGGCGCGCAATCCGGTTGCATAATGACGGGCCCCATTGATGAAGCCAAAGCACTGGCGCTAGCCCAGGCATTTCCTGGCCTGGCTGGCATGGATCTTGCCAAGAAGGTTAGCTGCGAACAGGCATACGAATGGAACGAGGGCGAATGGACACTGGAAGGTGGTTATCAGGCACAGCGGAATCCTTCCTTCCATGTTGCTGCCTATGATTTTGGTATCAAACGTAATATTTTACGTAAACTTGCACAACGTGGCTGTCATGTTACGATTTATCCTGCACAAACGCCTGCTGACAAAATCCTGGCTTCACAGCCTGACGGGGTGTTTCTTTCCAACGGGCCAGGTGATCCTGAGCCCTGTGATTATGCCATTGCTGCAACCAGAAAATTACTTGAAAAGAACATCCCTATTTTTGGCATCTGTCTGGGTCATCAAATATTGGGGTTAGCAAATGGCGCTCGTACGATCAAAATGAAATTTGGCCATCATGGCGCCAATCACCCCGTGCAGGATTTAGATAGTGGGCAAGTAATCATTACCAGCCAGAATCACGGTTTCGCTGTTGATGTTGACACACTGCCAAAGAACGCCCGTGTGACGCATGTATCTCTATTTGATGGCAGTCTACAAGGGTTTGAGTTAGTTGATAAACCAGCATTCTGCTTTCAAGGTCACCCCGAAGCAAGCCCCGGGCCACACGAAGCGGATTATTTATTTGATCGGTTTATTAAGATGATGAAGCAATATAAAAATTAATTTAAATCAACCGTAAATAAAACCTGAATCTCGCCAAATTACTCTGTAAATTGCCCAGCTAGAAAAAATGCCTAAACGTACCGACATAAAAACTATCCTCATCATCGGTGCCGGCCCTATTATTATCGGTCAGGCATGTGAATTTGATTATTCCGGTGTCCAAGCCTGCAAAGCACTGCGCGAAGAAGGTTATCGCATTGTCCTGGTCAATTCCAATCCTGCTACCATAATGACGGATCCTGAAATGGCTGATGCGACTTATATCGAACCAATTACCTGGTCGATGGTTGAAAAAATAATTGCCATTGAACGTCCTGAAGCGCTATTACCCACGATGGGCGGACAAACCGCGCTGAACTGCGCACTGGATTTAGCCAAACACGGCGTATTGGAAAAATATGGCGTGGAGTTGATTGGCGCTTCACGTGAAGCCATCGACAAGGCGGAAGACCGTGAAAAATTTAAACAAGCCATGACTCGAATCGGATTAGATTCCGCCCGTTCTGCCGTTGCCCATAGTCTGGAAGAAGCACTACAGGTTCAAGCAATGGTTGGCTACCCCGCCATTATTCGCCCATCTTTTACGATGGGCGGCAGCGGTGGTGGCATTGCCTACAATCGGGAGGAATTCCTGCAGATTTGTGAGCGTGGACTTGATGCCTCACCCACCAGGGAGTTATTAATCGAGGAATCCGTCATTGGCTGGAAAGAATTTGAAATGGAAGTCATACGTGACAAACATGACAACTGCATCATTATTTGTGCCATCGAAAACCTTGACCCCATGGGGGTTCATACGGGCGACTCCATTACGGTTGCACCCGCGCAAACACTGACTGATAAAGAATACCAACTCATGCGCAATGCTTCCATTGCCGTCTTACGCGAAATTGGTGTCGAAACAGGGGGCTCCAATGTGCAGTTTGCCATCAATCCAGCCGATGGGCGCATGCTGGTCATTGAAATGAACCCCAGGGTATCACGCTCTTCCGCATTAGCCTCGAAAGCGACCGGCTTCCCAATCGCCAAAATAGCCGCCAAGCTGGCGGTTGGCTATACACTGAATGAACTTGAAAACGATATAACAGGCGGTATAACACCGGCATCATTTGAGCCGACGATTGACTATGTCGTTACTAAGATTCCTCGTTTTGCTTTTGAAAAATTTCCACAGGCAAATGATCGACTGACCACACAGATGAAATCTGTCGGAGAGGTGATGGCGATTGGACGCACCTTCCAGGAGTCCTTGCAAAAAGCCTTGCGTGGACTGGAAACTGGCGTTGATGGCTTAGATGAAAAGTCCACAAATATTGAGAAAATTAAATCTGAGTTGGGCAATCCCGGCTCGGAACGTATCTGGTATGTGGCTGACGCCTTCCGCTGTAATATGGCATTCAACGAAATTCATAACCTCACACAAATTGATCCCTGGTTCCTGGCACAAATTGAAGACTTGGTAAAACAGGAACAAAAACTTGTCAGCAAAACGTTAGACATGATTGACCTGGATGCATTACGCAAATTAAAGCGGTGTGGCTTCTCTGACCGGCGTTTAGCAACCATACTGAACACCAATCAAACGGCCGTGCGTACCAGACGGCATCAATTCAATTTACGCCCTGTATTCAAACGCGTGGATACCTGCGCTGCTGAATTTGCCACGCATACTGCGTATATGTATTCCACTTATGAGGAGGAATGTGAGGCACTGCCTACCAACAAAAAGAAAATTATGGTATTGGGTGGTGGTCCCAACCGTATTGGTCAGGGTATTGAGTTCGATTATTGCTGTGTCCATGCGGCCCTGGCTTTGCGTGAAGATGGCTTTGAAACAATCATGGTTAACTGTAACCCGGAAACGGTTTCAACTGATTATGACACGTCAGACCGACTGTATTTTGAACCGCTGACACTGGAAGATGTGCTCGAAATTGTCGAAGTGGAAAAACCATTTGGCGTCATCGTGCAATATGGTGGGCAAACACCGCTCAAACTGGCACGTGACCTTGCCGCCAATGGTGTACCAATTATCGGCACCAGCCCCGATATGATTGATTGTGCTGAAGACCGTGAACGTTTTCAGAAATTGTTACAGCAGCTGAGATTGAAGCAACCACCGAATCGCACCGCACGCAACCCGAAAGCCGCGCTTGCCGCCGCCAATGAAATTGGCTATCCACTGGTGGTAAGACCCAGCTATGTATTGGGTGGCCGCGCGATGGAAGTTGTTCACGAACAAAGTGACCTGGAACGTTATATGCGTGAAGCAGTAAAAGTATCCAACGACTCGCCTGTATTACTGGATCATTTTCTCAATAATGCGACAGAAGTTGATGTCGATGCAATTTATGACGGTGAAACAGTACTCATTGGCGGCATAATGGAACACATTGAGCAAGCTGGGGTTCACTCTGGTGATTCCGCCTGCTCGCTACCGCCTTTTAGTCTGCGGCCTGAGATGCAAGATGAATTACGTCGACAAACCTGCGCAATGGCACGCGCATTAAATGTAATCGGACTCATGAATGTACAGTTTGCCATCCAGGATGAAACCGTATATGTCTTGGAAGTAAACCCCAGGGCTTCGCGCACCGTACCTTTCGTGTCCAAAGCAACGGGGCTGCAATTAGCAAAAATTTCAGCACGCTGCATGGCGGGCATATCGCTTGCCCAGCAAGGAGTGACGCAAGAAGTCAAGCCCGCGTTCTTCTCAGTAAAAGAAGCCGTATTTCCCTTTGTCAAGTTAGCGGGTGTTGATACGATTCTCGGCCCTGAAATGAAATCTACGGGTGAAGTGATGGGAATAGGACAAACTTTCGCTGAAGCATTTGTCAAGTCACAATTGGCAACGGGCGTTCGGCTCCCAGGTTCTGGAAAAATATTTATCAGTGTACGCCAGTCTGACAGACTACAGGCGATAGAAATTGCACGTAATCTTGCGGAACTTGGCTTCACCCTTTATGCTACACGGGGTACCGCACTTGCAATAACTGATGCTGGGCTAGAAGTGATCACTGTTAATAAAGTTGCAGAAGGCCGACCACATATTGTAGACATGATAAAAAATGGCGGAATTGATTTAATTATCAATACGGTCTCAAACAAACGCGGTGCTATTCATGACTCTTACTCAATTCGCCATGCCGCACTTGAAGCAAGAGTCACTTATTACACAACATTGGCTGGTGCACGTGCAGCCTGCGTCGGCATGACAAATATGCGAGAATTGCAGCCTTATAACCTGCAGAAACTTCTTTCATAGATGAAATATCCGAGTTAAATGCTACGAAACAACATGAATATGAAAGGCGAAAAGCTATGAGTACAGTTCCATTAACAGTTGTAGGTGCAGAAGCGCTACGCAACGAATTACACGAGATGAAGAGCGTGCATCGTCCAGCAGTAATCGCCGCAATTGCGGAAGCGCGTGCTCATGGCGATCTTTCTGAAAATGCTGAATATGATGCGGCCAAAGAGAAACAAGGATTCATCGAAGGACGAATCGCAGATTTGGAAAGTAAACTTTCCAATGCGCAGATCATCAATCCCGCGCTGATCAATGCGGATGGTGTTTGTGTATTCGGCGCCACCGTTGAACTTGAAGATCTGCAAAGTGGTGAGACCGTGACCTATCAGATAGTCGGTGATGATGAAGCCAACATAAAAAAAGGGAAGATTTCTATCA
This sequence comes from Nitrosomonas sp., assembly GCA_030682075.1. Classification (GTDB taxonomy): domain Bacteria; phylum Pseudomonadota; class Gammaproteobacteria; order Burkholderiales; family Nitrosomonadaceae; genus Nitrosomonas. The sequence continues at coordinate 10,053 of JAUXRH010000065.1, read as the reverse complement.
GCTCCCCTATCTCACGCGCACTCATCGGAAAAGTTGAAGGTGATATCGCAGAAGTTCAAGCACCCAGTGGCATCCGTGAGTATGAAATTTTAGACGTTAAATATATCTAGGAGTCTGTCGGACTTAAGTGATCGTAGCGAGCAAAGTGGGAAAGCGAGGACAGATTGGCCGGATTTTGAGGCGCATAGTCATTCTATGCAACGAAAAATCAGGGTAATAGAACCGCTTGTCCCATTTGCGCAGTAGATCAACCTTAAGTCCGACAGACTCCTGGGGCATCTCTAAAAATTCAAGTTTCCCGGCAAGGCGCGAGAAAAAATATGAGCGCAGCATAGGGTTGATATGTAAGAGAAAATTTTTTTAGCAACGCCGTATTGCGACGAAACGGGGTAAGCGGGCAAGCCGCAAAGCGGCTGCTCGCAAAATTGGATTTTTAGAGGTGCCCTCCAGGTATTAAGGGAAAATCAGGATTGGAAGCTTCGCTTGGTACGGCGTGGCTCACTTTTCTTTTTATGAAAAGAGGAAGCCGTCAATTTTTCCGTTTCTTCTGGCTTAGGCCGATAAACTACCAGTATTTTGCCTATTTGCTGCACAGGCGCGGCATCAAGCTGCTGACAAATTTCTTCAAGTAATACTTTTCGCGCCTCTCGATCATCGATCTGTACTTTAACTTTGAGTAATCCATGACTCAATAATGCTCGATCCAGCTCATCCATAACGCTAGCTGATAACCCAATTTTTCCTATAGTCACGATTGGATTAATTGCATGAGCAAGCGCCTTAAGCTCACGACGGTATTTAGTGGTTAGTGATAACATAAAATTTCTTAAAATTCCAAACGCCTGATTCTACTCGATGAAACATGCTAAAACCAGCAATGCTTGGATGAAAGAGCATGTAAATGATTTTTTTGTCAAACAAGCAAGAAAAGAAGGTTATCGTTCGCGTGCAGCCTATAAACTACTTGAAATTAACGAGCGAGACAAATTACTGAGGCCTGGCATGACCGTGGTTGATCTGGGAGCCACACCGGGCAGCTGGTCTCAAGTGGTCACAAGTATAATTGGCAAGAAAGGTAAAATTATTGCATTGGATATTCTGGAAATGGTGCCACTAACCGGTGTTTTGTTTATTCAGGGTGATTTTACAGAAGAGGCTACTTTAAACGAACTTAAAAAAAACATAGCGGATCTCCCGCTGGATCTTGTAATCTCAGATATGTCCCCCAATGTAAGCGGTATCAAGGTAAGTGATCAAGCACGCAGCATGCATTTAGCTGAACTGGCATTGGAATTTTCTATGGAACGGTTGAACCCTGAAGGAAGTTTGCTAGTCAAAGTTTTTCAAGGACGTGATTTTGATCAATTCTTGCAATCCATGCGCGCAAGATTCAATCGTGTAATAATACGTAAGCCAAAAGCGTCGCGAGATCGTAGTAAAGAATTATACTTACTAGGATCTGGGAAAAAGACTTAAGCCTTCGTTTCGCAGAATATAACTTATAAAAACAGGCGCACTGAATAGAATTATAATTTTTAATATAAAACATATTTAATCCATTCTGTTATAAATTACAAAATGGAGTTAGAATAAAAAAATCAGGCATGTTAAGGTGCAAATCAAGGAGTTATTTTGAATAATCTAATTAAAAACATGGCCATTTGGCTAGTGATCGCACTTGTGCTGATGACGGTATTCAATCAGTTCAGCGTACGTCAGCCAACACAGACAGCAATGGAATATTCTCAGTTTATTAATGAACTGAATCAAGGCAGGATCGCCAAAGTTGTCATCGAGGGTCGCACACTAAGAGGCACTAAATCGGATGGTCGGCGGTTTACAACCTATTCACCATCTGACCCTTGGTTAGTAAGTGATCTGCTTAAGTCAGGGGTTATTGTTGAAGCCAAGCCAGAAGAAGAATCATCAATGATGATGAGTATTTTTGTTTCCTGGTTCCCCATGCTATTGTTAATCGCCGTATGGATTTTCTTCATGCGTCAGATGCAAGGTGGCGGGAAAGGGGGCGGTGCATTTTCATTTGGTAAGAGTAAAGCGCGCATGCTTGACAAATCTACCAATACAGTAACTTTTGCCGATGTCGCTGGTTGCGAAGAAGCTAAAGAAGAAGTTTCAGAATTGGTTGAGTTTCTACGCGACCCCACCAAATTTCAAAAACTCGGCGGGCGGATTCCGCGTGGCGTTCTGATGGTCGGAAGTCCAGGAACGGGTAAAACTCTGTTAGCTCGCGCTATAGCTGGAGAAGCCCAAGTTCCATTTTTCAGTATATCTGGTTCTGATTTTGTTGAAATGTTTGTCGGCGTCGGTGCCTCAAGAGTACGAGATATGTTTGAACAAGCAAAGAAACATGCGCCCTGCATCATCTTTATTGATGAAATCGATGCGGTCGGTCGTCAACGTGGCGCAGGACTGGGCGGTGGCAATGATGAACGGGAACAAACACTCAACCAGTTACTCGTTGAAATGGATGGGTTTGAGGGTGCTGCGGGCGTGATTGTAATTGCAGCGACCAACCGTCCTGATGTACTTGATCCAGCACTGCTACGCCCCGGTCGCTTTGATCGGCAGGTGACCGTACCGCTGCCAGATATACGTGGGCGTGAGCAAATACTCAATGTACATATGCGTAAAGTGCCACTCTCCCCCGATGTAAAAGCAGATATCATCGCACGCGGAACGCCTGGTATGTCTGGTGCTGATCTCGCCAATCTAGTTAATGAAGCGGCATTATTTGCCGCGCGCAGTGATAAGCGCTTGGTGGATATGGAGGATTTTGAACGCGCTAAGGATAAAATCTTCATGGGCGCAGAACGACGTTCACTTATTATGCCGGAGAATGAACGGCGCAATACGGCTTATCATGAATCTGGACATGCAGTTGTAGCGCAACTATTACCAAAAACTGATCCTGTACATAAAGTATCAATCATTCCACGTGGCCGAGCATTAGGGGTCACGATGCAACTGCCGACAGAAGATCGCTTTAGTATGGAGCGCGAAGAAATACTACAGAGGATTTCCGTTATGTTTGGTGGGCGCATTGCAGAAGAAATCTTTATGAAACAGATGACAACGGGCGCTTCCAATGACTTTGAACGTGCCACAGATTTGGCGCGTCAGATGGTAACTCAATGGGGTATGTCAGAAAGTCTTGGCCCGATGGTGTATGGCGAAAATGAAGGTGAGATTTTTCTTGGCCGCTCTGTAACCACTCATAAAAATATGAGTGAAGAGACCATGCAAAAAGTTGATGCTGAGATTCGGCGTATCGTGGATGAGCAATATGCCATCGCACGTAAACTAATCGAGGAAAATAAAGATAAAATCGAAGCTATGACCAAGGCTTTGCTGGAATGGGAAACGATAGACAGTGATCAGATTGAAGATATCATGAATGGCCTGCCACCACGCGCACCCAAACCCGCGCAGATTCCAACTTCAAAAAAATCCAGGGATAATTCACCACCAACTGAACAGGCTGGCTCAACTGATTCAACCGAGCCTGAATCTCCTTCACAGGAGATTGCAAAGGAAACTGATTAATAATAAGAACGCGGGGTACGATAGAAAATTAGTTAGCTATCGTATCCCGAATCTTTTTTTCTAATTCTCCTCTAGTTTTACGCTATCTTATCGTGTCTTTGTTACGGCAAAACAATCTCCTCTCTACCTGCCGTCCACTCCTAATGGGGGTTATTAATGTAACGCCCGACTCATTCTCTGACGGTGGTCTTAGTAGTTCAACTGAAACCGCTATCCAGCATGCTTTACATTTAATTAAAGAAGGTGCCGACATACTGGATATTGGTGGCGAATCCTCCCGTCCAGGTAGCGCATTTGTTAGTGTAGAAGAAGAACTCAATCGTGTAATTCCTGTCATTCAAGCGCTCGCAAACATGAATATTCCCATTTCTGTGGATACCTCCAAACCAGAAGTTATGCAGCGTGCAATAGAAGCTGGCGTTACTATGGTTAATGATGTTAATGCGCTACGGGCGCCAGGTGCGCTTGAAATTGTTGCTAATAGCGATGTACTGGTCTGCCTGATGCACATGCAAGGTAAACCGAATGAAATGCAGAAGAATCCTCAATACATGAATGTTGTCGATGAAGTTTTAGCCTTTCTACAGCAACGGCTGGAAACTGCACAAACAGCCGGTATTTCTATGGATCGATTAGTTATCGACCCGGGGTTTGGTTTCGGAAAAACACTGGAACACAATCTGCAATTACTACGCCATCTTGACCACTTCACGAAGATAGGCGTCCCCGTACTGGCAGGAATTTCGCGTAAATCAATGTTAGGCGCAATTACCGGTAACAAAGTAGATCAGCGAATTCACGAAAGTGTTGCCGCAGCTTTGTTGGCTGTTGTTAAAGGTGCCAATATATTACGTGTACATGATGTAAAAGCAACCAAAGATGCAATCTCTGTTTATACCGCCATGAATAATGATACTGAGATATAAACAATCGTAGCAAATCATTTATTCGTAATTCGATTCATTATTTTTGGACTCTCAAGTTGACAAAGAAATATTTTGGAACTGACGGTATACGAGGACGCGTGGGTACATTACCCATTACACCTGAATTCGTCATGCACCTTGGCTATTCCGCTGGCAAAGTGTTTGCTGCTGAGTGGCATCTGATAGAGAATAATCGCCCAACAGTACTGATTGGAAAAGACACTCGCGTATCCGGGTATATGCTGGAATCAGCGTTGGAAGCAGGCCTTTCGGCTGCCGGTGTAGATATACTCCTGTCTGGGCCGATGCCAACACCCGCAATTGCTTATCTCATCCGTGCATTGAGACTACAGGCTGGTGTTGTAATTTCAGCCTCACATAATCCCTATGAGGACAATGGCATCAAGTTTTTTTCTTCAGAAGGTAACAAACTTCCTGATGAAATGGAACATAAGATAGAGACAGGATTAAGTACTCCAATCGAAACCATGCCTTCTGCTCAGCTTGGCAAAGCACAACGCCTTAAAGATGCGCCTGGGCGCTATATTGAATTTTGCAAAAGCACCTTTCCATATCATCTAAATCTTCGTGGCTTACGTATAGTTGTCGATTGCGCCCATGGCGCGACCTATCACATAGCTGGCCATGTATTGCATGAACTGGGCGCGGATGTGGTGACTATCGGTGCTGAGCCTAATGGCCTTAATATCAATCATGAATGTGGCGCAACCTATTGCGCCACATTACAAAAAGCCGTAAAAGCACATCAAGCCGACCTCGGTATCGCACTTGATGGTGATGGTGATCGTGTCATGATGGTTGATAAAAATGGCGTTCTATATAATGGTGATCAGTTAATCTATATTATTGCCAAGCATCGTCAACAGAATGAACGGCTTAAAGGTGGTGTTGTAGGAACACTAATGACCAATCTTGCAATAGAGAATGGTTTCCGGAAATTAAATATCCCTTTTATCCGTGCCAATGTAGGCGACCGCTATGTATTGGAGTTACTCCAGGAAAGGGGTTGGCAGCTGGGTGGCGAAAGCTCAGGTCACATTATATGTATCGACAGGCACACAACAGGTGATGGCATTATTGCCGCTTTACAAGTATTGTATGCACTACGTGACACCAATAAAACACTTGCTGAATCGATGCAGGGTGTCACACTGTTTCCACAAGAATTAATAAATGTAAATGTTCCAAAGGCCTTCAATTTTCATGTAAATAGCGTTATTCAGAAGCTGCACGAGGAAGCGGTCAGAGATCTTAATGGTGAAGGTCGTGTTTTATTACGCGCTTCTGGCACTGAACCGCTGGTACGCGTGATGGTAGAAGGAAAGTCGGAGCAGAAAGTTAACTACTGGGCAGAACGTATTGCCAGCGCTGTGCATAGCGCTTGTAGTACTTGAGCAATAAAGTATTTGAAAATCATTCTACTCATACTGACCATTCGATCATAAAACATAACTGTCATAATTCTGTAATATTTCAGGCTTAGTATATCTGCTTCTTGAGCGTATTGTGGGCAACCGATATATCATTATCTTAAATGACGATATCTTTATAAGGGCACCTCTAAAAATCCAACTTCCATCGCAATACACCGTTGCTCATAAAAAATTTCGCCACATATCAACCCTATGCTGCGCTCATATTTTTTACTCGCGCCTTGTCTTTCCTGGAAACTTGAGTTCTTAGCGGCACCCATAACTTAATAAGAATGTGGAGAAATAAATGTCAAATCCGTTTAACTTCAAGAAAGTTGCAATAATAACCGTGTTAGGCGCGCTAATTAGCACCACTGGTATTGCGACAGCCAGTCCCATTGTTAAAATCGATGGATCCAGTACTGTTTATCCGATCACAGAAGCAGTTGCTGAAGACTTCCAAATTTCTAAGCGTGGCAGAATCCGGGTTACAGTCGGCATTTCCGGCACTGGCGGCGGTTTCAGGAAATTCTGCCGGGATGAAATAGACATCGTGAACGCCTCCCGACCTATCACGCAATTAGAAATGGACGCTTGCAAAACAGCGGGCGTGCAATATATTGAAATGCCCATCGCATATGATGCCTTAACCGTTGTAGTAAACCCAAGAAATACATGGAGCAAAAACATAACGATTGAGGAATTAAAGAAATTTTGGGAGCCTGCGGCACAGGGCAAAATTAATAACTGGAATCAAGTGAACCCCGCCTGGCCCGATAATAGAATTAAGCTTTTTGGTCCAGGCGCGGATTCTGGCACCTTTGAATACTTCACTGAAGCCGTCGTTGGTAAATCTAAATCAAGTCGTGGCGACTTTACCGCATCTGAAGATGACAATATACTGGTACAAGGTGTAGCCAGTGACATGTATGCGCTAGGATTTTTTGGCTTTGCTTATTACATTGAGAATCAAAATAAAGTAAGTGCCGTCGCTATAGATGCAGGTCAAGGTGGTGTGATTCCCTCGGTTAAAACAGTTGCAGATGGCACCTATCAGCCTTTATCCCGGCCTATTTTTATCTATATCAATGCCAAATCTACAGAAAAGCCTGAAATCATGGAATTTGTTAATTTCTACCTGAATAATGCGCCTGCATTGGTAACGGAAGTCAAATATTTCCCCTTGCCAGCTGAAGTATACAATCTCAACAGGGAACATCTTAACAAAAAGAAAATTGGTACCGTATTTAGTGGCGAGCCTGAAATAGGTATCAAAATTGATGAAATACTTAAGCGTGAGGCTCGTTTCTAGGAGTCTGTAGACTTAAGTGATCGTAGCGAGCAAAGTGGGAAAGCGAGGACAGATTAGCCGAATTTTGAGGCGCATAGTCATTCTATGCGACGAAAAATAAGGCTAATTTGAACCGCTTTTCCCATTTGCGCAGTAGATTCACCTTAAGGACACCTCTAAAAATTCAGAGTTCTAAACAAGACCAGGCGCGAATAAAAAATATTGACGCAGCATGTGATTGATAGATAAGGAAACATTTTTTGTGAGCAACGAAGTATGGTGACGAAACGGGGTAAGCAGGCAAGCCGCAAAGCGGCTGCTCGCAAATATGGACTTTTAGCGTAGTAATCGGCCTTCGACCGCAAGGCGTCAGGAAGAAACATGATGAAGTTAGTAAAATAGATCTTTTTTCTTTTTTATATTTCTTATAATCAGTAACTTATAATTGTTTCTTGAAAGAGGTGCCCTGTAATTGAAAAACATCAAACAAGGCCTAGATGGACTTCCTCCCCATATTTGTTAATGTCAAAAGTCAAAACTGCCTGGTCGTTGGCGGTGGAGAAATTGCGACGCGTAAAATCATGCTCCTGCTTGAAGCAGGCGCGCATGTCACGATTGTTTCACCAGAACTTGATGAACAACTAGAAGCACTATTACATCGAGACACCATCTCCTTTCGTGCCGAAAGTTTCCGTCCTGATCATCTGAATAATGTTGTTTTAGCTATTGCGGCAACAAATGATCGTGCCATCAATCAACTGGTTTCAGCATCAGCAAGAATCAAACACATCCCAGTCAATGTAGTAGACAATCCAGATTTATGCTCGTTTATTATCCCTTCCATTGTTGACCGATCACCCATGTTGATTGCTGTCTCCAGTAGCGGCAAATCACCAATATTGGCAAGGCTACTTCGTGCACGCTTGGAAACCATCATCCCACAAGCCTATGCACGCCTGGGAACCCTGGCTGGTGAATTTCGTCAACAAGTAAAACAACATTTTACGCATCCAGCAAAAAGACGCATTTTCTGGGAAAAGGTTTTGCAGGGTCCATTCGCAGAAATGGTACTCGCCGGAAAAGACAAAGCGGCACAAAACTACCTATTACAGTCATTGCAAAGTGAAAAAGATGATTTGCCTCAAGGGGAAGTTTATCTGGTCGGTGCTGGACCAGGGAATCCGGATTTACTGACTTTTCGTGCGATGCGGCTTATGCAACAAGCAGATGTGGTTGTTTATGACCGCCTGGTATCACCCGCAATTCTTGCGATGGTACGGCGCGACGCATCCCGCATCTATGCAGGAAAGGAACGTAATCTCCATACCCTGCCACAGGAATCTATCAATAACCTGCTGGTACGGTTGGCAAAAGAAGGTAAGCGTGTACTCAGACTAAAAGGTGGCGACCCTTTTATTTTTGGGCGGGGTGGCGAAGAAATTGAAACCTTGGCCGCTCACAATGTGCCTTTCCAGGTAGTACCCGGTATTACTGCTGCTTCGGGTGTGGCATCTTATGCGGGTATTCCACTCACGCATCGTGATTATGCACAATCCTGCATTTTTGTCACCGGTCACCTTAAGAATAATAGCATTGATCTGGACTGGTCTTCGCTGGCACGGCCAAACCAAACGATGGTGATTTACATGGGCTTGCTTGGATTACCGGTTTTGTGTCAGCAATTAATCGCCCACGGCCTACCTGCGACTATGCCCGCCGCAATCATTCAGCAGGGAACCACGCAAAATCAAAAGATAATCACCGGTTCACTGCAAACATTGCCCGACCTTACCACTGCCGCCAAGCTTACCCCACCGACCCTTATTATCGTAGGTGAAGTCGTCAAGCTGCACCAGAAGCTTACATGGTTTGAGTCCGCACAGGAAGATACTCAGCCGGATACAACCCTATCGGATTAAGGAATTCAGAAATGGCCTGGTAGCGTCGATGAAAAGTCATTTTCATTTACTTCCACTAAATTTTTAACAAATAAAACACCTATCCGCATGAATGACAAAATCAATGATAAATAGAAAAATAAAGGTGTATTTGTGGCATTAAAACCGACAATTTATAAATTAAAAATTGCGTTAACTGATCTCAATCGAAATCATTATGACACCCTCAATCTAACAATTGCGCAACACCCTTCTGAAACGCTTGAACGAATGATGGCTCGTGTTCTCGTGTTTTGCATTAATGCTCAAGAGTATTTGTCATTTACTAAAGGGTTAAGTGCCGCAGAGGAACCTGACATATGGGCACGTACATTGGATGATCAAATTTTATTATGGATTGATGTGGGAGAGCCCGCTGTTGATAGAATAAAAAAAGCGCGCCGACTTGCGTCGACAGTTAAGATTTATAGTTTTAATTCCAAATCAGCTGTTTGGTGGAATCAAGAGCGGGTAAAATTCGAAAAGTTGATGATCTCTGTTTTTCAATTTCAGTGGAAAAACATACAATCATTGGCGAAGCTGGTGCAGCGCACCATGGATCTTTCCGTCACCATTACCGGCGATTCGGCCTATGTTGCTGCTGAATTGGGAGAATGTGAGGTATCCTGGGTGCCATTACAGGTTTTATAGCCCCTTGGTCGCTGTTCGAGGCATCGCTGGTCCATGCTCCCAGATCAAATGTAATTTCATCCCCGCGAACCTTGGCGATAATGGCCTCGTCGCGACAGTCAAGGACCCGTTATCCTAAAAACCTCAGTTGAATGGAGTTTAAAGTGCGCTGATTTTTATTTTTGGCAAGGCACAATGAGGCGTAATAACGTGTTATTACAACGAACTGTAACGCAGCAAAAATTAAAAAGCGGCGTGCTATAAACACCATA
>JAUXRH010000039.1 GCA_030682075.1 Nitrosomonas sp. | reverse complement strand
CGAGAAAAAAATTTGAGCGCAGCATATGGTTGATATGTAAGAGAAAATTTTTTATGAGCAACGCCGTATTGCGACGAAATGGGGTAAGCAGGCAAGCCGCAAAGCGGCTGCTCGCAAAATTGGATTTTTAGAGGTGCCCTTTAGAAAATTCGGGATCAGTTAGCTATTCTATCTACGGCACAGCCTTAAATTAATTTAATTGCTTAACAGGCAGAGGTGTTTTCTTAAACTATCATTTATTACGGCAAATTAAGTAGCATTCAAGAACTAACTACCCAAATAACTGCGGATTCAAGGAGGAGAAAACCAAGTGGCAACCATGCTCAATGAACCCGTTGCAAGAACTCGGCTTGATCTGTTATCACAGCTATCAAATCAAAAAAAACTCGGGTTAATGATCGCGACAGCTGCTTTCATTGCATTGATAACCGGTGTATGGATGTGGAGTCAAACGCCTGATTATCGAGTGCTCTATTCCAACGTGTCGGATCATGACGGCGGTGCCATCATTAATTCCTTGCAGCAAATGAATATACCGTACAAATTTTCTCAAGGTGGCGGTGCAATTCTGATTCCCGGCAATCAAGTGCACGATGTACGCCTGCGACTTGCAAGTCAAGGATTACCCAAGGGTGGGTTAGCGGGTTTTGAACTGATGGAGAATCAGAAATTTGGATCGAGTCAATTTCTGGAACAGATTAATTATCAGCGCGCACTGGAAGGAGAACTGGCGCGCTCGGTACAATCACTATCAGCCGTTCAAAGTGCGCGCATACATCTTGCCATAACAAAACCCTCAGTATTTGCCAGAGACAAACAACAGCCCAGTGCCTCCGTGTTGCTTAATTTATTCCCCGGCAGATTGCTTAATGAAGAACAAGTGAGTGCTATTGTACATCTGGTATCCAGCAGCGTATCAAACCTTCCGGTAAAGAATGTCACAATCATTGACCAGCACAGCAATCTACTGAGCTCCCAATCAAATAAGAAGTCAGAAACCGGACTTGATGTTGGACAACTCAACTATGTTAAAGAAGTTGAAGAAGGTTACGCAACTCGCATCGAAACCATTCTTTCTCCGATTACGGGTCCAAATAATGTGCGAGCGCAGGTAACAGCAGATATTGATTTTTCACGTATCGAACGCGCCGAGGAAATCTATAGACCAAACAATGTAGAAGCGCCCGCTTCAATTCGAAGCCAACTGAATGTGGAATCCTTGACCTCTGGCTCACAAGTTGACGGTGGTATACCCGGGGCACTGACAAATCGGCCCCCTGAACCCGCAAATGCACCGATTGAAGTTGCTGCGGAAGAAGGTGAAGTTGCCAACACACCTGCAGTAACACCGACTGACAGGCGCACGGAATCCACTATAAATTATGAAGTAGACAAGACGGTCCAACATACCCGCCAATCTATCGGTGGCGTCAAACGATTATCCGCCGCTGTCGTTGTAAATTACCGCGCTAAGGTTGATGAAGAAGGTAATATCATTCATGAAGCACTGGATGCTAATGAAATAACGAAAATCAACAATCTTGTCAAAGAAGCAATGGGCTACAACGAGAGCCGTGGCGATACGCTGACGGTAACAAATAATCTATTCAATCTCTCTGAGAAAGAAGTACTTCCTGAAACTCCATTATGGAAAGATCCAGATATGATCTTACTGGCAAAAGAGATTGGCAAACAGTTATTAATCGCAACGATTGTTCTGTTTTTCTTGCTCAAGGTGCTACGCCCATTCCTGAGAAATTTGACACAAATAACAACGCCCGTCCCTGCTTTACCAGAAAAGAAGATTGACAGTAATGAAGAAACGCAGGCATTGACTCAATCTTTGATTCAAACAAAAGATAAATCAATTTTTCGGAAAAATCTCGAAATGGCCAAACAGCTAGCTATTGAAGAACCAACCATTGTTGCCAACGTCGTCAAAGATTGGGTCTCCGGCAATGGAAGATGATGGTGTCTTAAAAAGTGCAATATTACTGCTGTCTGTGGGAGAAGATGAAGCAGCACAAGTATTCAAGTTGCTGTCACCAAAAGAAGCACAGAAATTAGGCACAGCAATGGCCAATTTAAGCAATGTTTCACGAGATCAGATCGAAAGTGTACTTGCAGAATTTCGTGTCCTGGCGGAAGAGAAAACCGCGCTTGGTCAAGACTCCGATGAGTATATCCGCAAGGTACTCACCAATGCACTAGGTGACGAAAAAGCGGCTAATTTACTGGATCGTATTTTACATGGTGGTGATACCAGTGGCATCGAAAGTCTGAAATGGATGGACGGCCCATCCGTTGCAGAGCTAATAAAAAATGAACACCCACAGATCATTGCGACCATTCTGGTTCATCTCGAACGTGATCAGGCAAGTGAAATTCTCGGTCTTTTTGCTGAACGATTACGTAATGATACGTTACTGCGCATTGCAACGTTGGATAGTATCCAACCCGATGCGTTACGTGAGCTAAATGATGTGCTTACTAAATTAATGTCTGGCAGCAATAATATTAGAAAAGCCCCCATGGGGGGGGTACGTGCTGCGGCAGAAATTCTCAATTTTATACCTTCCGCCCAAGAGGTTAGCGTTATTGAAAATTTCAAACGATATGATCCTGACTTTGCGCAAAAGATTATGGATGAAATGTTTGTATTTGATAACCTGATGGATATTGATGATCATGGCATCCAACTGTTATTAAAAGAAGTACAGTCCGAGTCCCTGATAATTGCACTCAAGGGTGCACAAGAAAATCTACGTAATAAAATATTCAAGAATATGTCGCAACGTGCTGCTGAAGCTTTAAGAGAAGACCTGGAAGCAAAGGGACCCGTACGTGTATCTGAAGTTGAAGCGGAGCAAAAAGAAATTCTAAAAGCCCTGCGTCAGTTGGCTGATGATGGGCAGGTTGTCCTTGGCGGCAAGGGGGAAGATAACTATGTTTAATCTCGCGTTGAATCAGGAAACAAATACGCCACGAAATACGGCTTGCCTTCATTTAAAGATATTTAACTTTATATAAAACAGAAAATCACCCTTTGTCAAAAATTTTGGCAGCTATCGCTAGGACTAAAAAATGGATGCTCATCATGTCATACCTGAAGAAGAACCCCCAAAATATCGACGGTGGGAGCTGGATTCCTTTGATTCCCCTTACGAGCCAAATTCTGGAAAAAACCAGGAATCACCTGAGAGCGGGGAATTAAGCCGGGAGAATGAGGTTAAATTACCGACTGAAGAAGAAATAGAAGGCATCCGCCAACAAGCGAAAGAGGAAGGTTATACCGCTGGTTTCGCGACAGGACATAGCGCTGGCCATCAGGAAGGAAAACAAACGGCAGAAGTGCAAGTAAAAACTGAAGTAGCGCGTATACGGGTGCTTATATCAGAACTTGGCAAAGAACTACAGGATATAGATCAACAAGTTGCTCATGACTTATTAAATCTGGCACTTGATCTTGCAAAAAAAATGACGACACAAGCACTAAAAATACATCCAGAATTAATTCTTCCTATTGTTCAAGAAGCGACCCGGCGTCTACCTCATTCCATGCAGCACCCACGTTTAATATTGCATCCTGATGACGCGGCGCTGATACGTAATCACCTCAATGATCAATTATTGCAATCCAATTGGGAAATCCATGAAGATGAACAAATGGAAAAAGGTGGCTGTCGCTTAGAAACAAGGGATGGTGAAGTCGATGCAAGCTTGTCTACTCGCTGGCAACGAATACTCGCAACGATTGGCCAGGATAATAATTGGCTAGCATAAAAAATAATATGGCGCATAGCGATCATTGGCGCAGTTTTTTACAAAACTGTAATCACCTGGCTTCTACTGCCGATCCATTATTATGTAGTGGAACACTGACGCGCGTTGCTGGCTTGGTTATGGAAGCTGTTGGCCTGAAACTGGCAGTGGGTAGCAGCTGTATCGTTTATCTTTCCAATGGAAATAGTGTTTCGGCTGAGGTCGTTGGTTTCTCTGGAGATCGTCTGTTCCTGATGCCTTCAAGTGATGTGTATGGATTAGTTCCAGGTGCAAAAGTGATTGCTGCTGAATTTACCCAGGAAATACCCAAGGTCGGCAATACCCAGCACCCAAGACGTCGTGCTGCAGACAAAGCTAAGCATGTAACCGTTGGCCCTGAACTACTGGGACGGGTACTGAATGGCATGGGCGAGCCGCTTGATCAGCTTGGCCCATTACGTACCGAGCATAGTGTTCCATTATACAGTCGGCCCTATAACCCACTTGAACGCATTCCCGTTAGCGAACCGCTTGATGTCGGTGTGCGTGCTATCAATACACTCCTAAGTGTGGGGCGTGGTCAACGTATGGGCTTGTTTGCAGGCAGTGGTGTCGGCAAAAGTGTATTGCTCGGGATGATGGCACGCTATACCAGTGCTGATGTCATTGTTGTGGCGTTGATTGGAGAACGGGGACGGGAAGTTAAAGAATTTATTGAAAATATACTTGGCAGTGAAGGGTTATCTCGGTCGGTCGTTATCGCCGCGCCCGCTGACACCTCTCCACTATTACGACTTCAGGGTGCGGCTTATGCTACGGCAATTGCCGAATATTTCCGTGACACAGGAAAACATGTACTACTAATAATGGATTCCTTGACGCGTTTTGCTATGGCACAACGAGAAATTGCACTTGCTATTGGTGAGCCGCCTGCGACTAAAGGCTATCCCCCCTCAGTATTTGCAAAATTACCACAACTCGTAGAACGTGCCGGCAACGGAAATAAAGACGGTGGCTCAATTACTGCCTTTTATACCGTGCTTACTGAAGGTGATGACCAAAATGACCCTATCGCTGATAATGCCCGATCAATTCTTGATGGCCATATTGTACTTTCACGACAATTATCTGAAGCGGGGCATTTCCCTGCCATCGATATTGAAGCATCTATCAGCCGTGTCATGCCCAACTTAGTTTCCCCTGAACAGGCTAAATTCGCACGGCATTTCAAGAGGTTGTACTCTCGCTATCAACGTAGCCATGACCTGATCAGTGTTGGTGCATATATTCCCGGCACTGACCCAGAACTTGATCAAGCCATTCAACTCTATCCAACCCTTGAGTCGTTTCTACAACAGGATATGTTTCAGCAGGAAAGCTACGATGAGAGTCTACAAAAACTCATGACATTATTCGGCAATCAAAGAAATGACAATAATTAATAAGCAGATATAGATCTTATAATGTCCATCAAACCTTCACTAAGAATACTACTCGATCATGCCCGGAGACAGAGCGATACCTCAGCAAAAAAGCTAGGCCAACTAACTTCACAGCATCAACAAGCAGATAAAAAATTACAATTACTTCTTGATTATCAACATAGTTACCAATGCCGACTTCAAGATTTGGCAAAGACAGGAATTGATCATATGGCATGGTTAAACTTCATTGCTTTTATGAACAAGCTTGATGCCGCCATCACCGAACAACGTATCAAGGTAACGAATGCCAGAAACAATAGAGAGACGGGAGGAGATGAATTTCTATCCTGTCAGCGCAAACTAAAGTCCTATGACATTCTGTCAAAACGTCACCAACAAACCGAGACTCAACAACAAATGAAATACGAACAAAAAGAACAAGATGAATACGCATCAAATACGTCAGCTTGTAATAAATTTATACCAAAAGAAAAACAATCCACATAATATAAAAAACCATTCCAGATTTCTGGCATAACAATTGCTTTTATTTTAGTTATCTAAACATTCTTTATCTGAAAATAAAATTTCCATGTTAACTATCGCTATCCTTCCCCAAGTACAAAGCTTACCTAAGCATTCAGGCGCGTCTGATATTTCTGACACTCCCACAACAAACCAGCCAGGAAATGAAAAATTCAGTGATGTACTGGCACGGGAAATTTCTGACAAAACATCGGATAGCAAGAAAGGTACAGCTACCGTATCAACTGAAGAATCAGTTGCAGCGCCTGATGCCAGAGGTGATACACAGCAAACACCCGAAAACTCAGGCACATTATTATCTGAAAACATTCCCCGGGAAGCTCCTATATATCAAACAATTAGTGATATATTCATGCCAAGTATCGGGGTAAACTCAGTTGATGAAACAAACCCTCTCTTTTCACCGACGGCATCGCCTGTTAATACCCTTCCTGTCAGCACTCTTCCTGTTAATACTCTTCCTGTTAACACCCTTCCTGAACCAGTTGATTCTATAACCAACCATCAGAAGCAAATCCCTACCACCCCATTATTAACATCCAATCAATTAACACAACGCATTTCTATTCAGAATAGTTACTCAAGCAGCGATCCTTGGCAGTCTTTTGCTGCGGCAAATTCTGCCGTTTTTGACCGGACTTTGCCGCCTCTTGCTGAAGCAAACAATACTTTTCTACCCGGTATTGAAGAATCCATGAAATTACCGCTTTCTGGTTCAATGCAGCATTCCGCATTCAATAGCCTTACAACACTTTCTTCACCCACCATGTCAACCGTATTTGCCCCACACGATATCAATCTTGACGTTCAAGTTGCTCAACCTAAATGGGGTGGCGAATTTGCTCAGAAAATAGTATGGCTAACATCCCAACAACACCAAGTCGCTGAGATTCGTCTAAATCCGGCTCACTTAGGTCCTGTTGAAGTAATGATCAACATTACCAGTGAACAAGCAACAGCCCAATTTGTTTCACCTCACGCAGCAGTGCGTGACGCAATTGAAGCCGCAATGCCAAGGTTAAGAGAGATGTTGGCAGAAAATGGCATAACACTTGGCAATGTAACTGTTGGTACTGATTCCTTCAAGCAACAAGCAAATACGGGGCAGCATGAAAACAGATCATCCAGATACTCAACTAATACGACTGAAACTGACGATGGCAAGATAACTCAGACTGAAACACTGATTGCTTCCAATAGACACAATGGCATTGTCAATACATTCGCCTGACCGGTCTTCAAATCTTTTCTACGTTAACCTAACCTGGAGGGCGCCTCTAAAAATTCAGAGTTCTAAACAAGACCAGGCGCGAATAAAAAATATTGACGCAGCATAGGATTGATAGGTAAGGAAACATTTTTTTGTGAACAACGAAGTATGGTGACGAAACGGGGTAAGCAGGCAAGCCGCAAAGCGGCTGCTCGCAAATATGGGTTTTTAGAGGTGCCCATAACGCATAAATAACTGCCCTATTAATAAGTCGGGGAATCGTCTCGTCAAGTTTATCTTCTGAATCTTGAAATAGCCGTTAATTTAGTTACTGTTTACCCTATCACCTCTCCTTGATATCTCACATAATTGACTTATCAGAGGAGAAACAAAAATGACAAAAACTGCAGCTATAGAAGACGCCACCCAAACAGAAACCCAAGGTAAGATTAGCAGAAAGGTGAAGATTCTCATTATACTTATTGTACTCGTAGCAATTGGAGGTGCGATTGGTGGTACATGGTATGTAATGCAAGATCAGGAGGCAACGGAAGTTGAACCAAAAAAGAAACCAACAACATTTATTGAGTTAGAAACTTTTACAGTTAACCTGCAACCAGACGATGGCCATCAATATCTTCAGGTCGGATTAACAATAAAAGCGCAAGAAACTGATGTTGTTGCTGCCATCAAAGCTCAAATGCCAATAATCCGCAACCGGATTCTACTATTGCTCTCAAGCAAGAAAGCATCAGAAATTTCCACGATAACTGGTAAACAACAGCTAAGCGCAGAAATCGCCGACGAAATCAGGCAGATATTTTCTTCGGAAGATTCCGCAGAAAGCCATGAAGAAATTATTGGCGTCTTATTTACTTCTTTTGTTATCCAGTGATCCCTCATGGCTGAAGATTTTCTTTCCCAAGAAGAAGTTGATGCGCTACTAAAAGGTACAACTGGCGAAAAAGATGAGGTAAAAGCAGATGAAGATCCATCTGGCGTTCGTCCCTATAACATTGCGACACAAGAACGAATTGTGCGTGGGCGCATGCCCACTTACGAAATCATTAATGAGCGTTTTGCGCGCCTCCTGCGCATTGGGCTATTCAATTTCATGCGCCGAACCGTAGATATCTCGGTTGGACCAGTCAAAGTTATCAAGTTTAGTGAATTCGTGCGTAATCTGGTAGTGCCAACCAATCTCAATATGGTGCACATGAAGCCACTGCGTGGAACAGCCTTGATAGTTTTTGATCCAAGCTTGATTTTCCTGATTGTAGACAATCTATTTGGTGGTGATGGCCGATTTCATGCTCGCGTTGAAGGCAGAGACTTTACTCAGACTGAACAACGGATGATACAGCGCTTACTTGATGTCGTATTTGAAGACTATGAAAAAGCATGGAAAGCAGTGTATCCAGTGGAATTCGAATACATAAGGTCGGAGATGAATCCACAGTTCGCCACCATTGCAACACCCAATGAGGTGGTAGTTACGGTTACGTTTGAACTCGAAATTGGTGATTCAGGTGGGGAATTTCATATTTGCATTCCCTACGCAATGATTGAACCAATACGCGACAAGCTATACAGCAGCCTTCAAGGCGATCATATGGACGTTGATAAACGTTGGGTGCGGTTATTATCCAAACAAATACAGATTGCAGAAGTCGAACTGGTCGCGAATCTTGGCCATACAAAAGTAACTTTAGACCAAATTCTCAATATGCAGGAGGGCGATGTAGTCCCTCTGGATATCCCTGAATTCATCACCGCACAGGTTGATGGCATTCCTGTCATGGAATGTCGATATGGCGTTATAAATGGACAATATGCACTGAGAGTAAACACCATGGTATCCCAAGCAGAAACCGATCAATCAAATGGAGACTAATATGTCTGAGTCTACAACAACAGAACCAACAGAGATTGACGACTGGGCCGCAGCGATGGCGGAACAGGCAACCGTATCAGATGAAATTGAACCAGCTGATACCGCAGGTCAAACAAATAATGCCATATCCGCTGCACAGACACCCGTATTTGAGCAATTCTCAAATGATAGCGCATTAACTGGTTCACGCAATGACATAGATATGATTCTTGATATTCCGGTTCAGCTCACAGTTGAACTGGGACGAACCAAGCTTCCCATTAAGAACTTACTGCAATTGGCACAAGGCTCTGTAGTCGAACTCGATGGAATGGCGGGTGAACCGATGGATGTGTTGGTTAATGGCTGTTTAATCGCTCAGGGTGAAGTTGTCGTGGTAAATGATAAGTTCGGCATCAGGTTAACCGATATCATCACACCCAGCGAGCGTATCCGAAAACTTAATCGGTAGAATTTTAAAATGCTCGCCCGCTATCTAATCGTTCTGGTGTTAACTGCACCATTTCATGCCTATGCTGAAACAGCAAAACCAGGATATACCCTCCCATCATCTGTTATTTCAACAGAAAATATGATGCAAATGGCCACTAGTCTGTTGCTGGTGTTAGTCATAATCGGCACTCTCGCCTGGCTGCTCAAACGGTTCGCCATTAACCCTTCTTCTGCTTCGAGCGCTATAAAAATAATTGCAACAACGAGTGTTGGTCAACGTGAACGTATTGTTCTGATTGAAGTTGAAGATACCCGGCTCGTTTTGGGTGTTACCCCTGGTCGAGTCAATATACTGCATTGCATGGATCAATCTTCTGAAAAAAAATCCCGCAACAAATTACCTGAGTTAGCGACTGATAAATTTCCTGAACAGTTAAGTCAATCAATTAAAAAGAATCTATGACCAACGATATCTCAATCGCTGTTGCTCAGCCATGCAAACAAAGCGCAGATCACTTATCGCCTTGGCATAGTTATCATCGCGTAAAATGGTGCCGCCTGCTCCAAATTTCTCTTCTTTTAGTTGGATGTACTGCTTGGCCTGCATTTGCCCAGCAATCTGGATTTCCGGCATTCTCCAGTACACCAGCGCCTGATGGTGGCTCAACCTACACACTCAGTATCCAGGCATTATTACTATTAACTTCACTGACGTTCTTGCCAGCGACTGTATTAATGATGTCCAGTTTCACTCGTATTATTATTGTCCTCTCATTGCTGAGACTTGCACTCGGAACGCAGTCATCTCCACCCAATCAAGTATTAATCGGAATCGCGTTATTCCTGACTTTTTTTGTTATGGCTCCAGTCATCGATCGTGTCTATACGGAAGCCTATTTACCTTTTTCTGAAGATAAAATTAATATCGTTGAAGCCGCAGATACCGCCAGCGTTCCCCTCAAAGAATTTATGTTGCGCCAAACTCGCGAGACAGATTTGGCGCTTTTCGTTCAGATATCCAATAGTGATGAGCTTCATAGTCCTGACCAGGTTCCCATGCGAATCCTGGTTCCAGCTTATATCACCAGCGAATTAAAAACGGCCTTTCAGATTGGGTTTATTGTTTTTATTCCCTTTCTCATCATCGATATGGTTGTCGCAAGTATATTAATGGCCATGGGTATGATGATGCTATCTCCGATGGTTATTTCGCTTCCATTTAAAATTATGCTTTTTGTACTTGTGGACGGCTGGCATCTATTAATGGGATCAATTGCACAAAGTTTCTTTACTTAATTCGGAGATCGCCCATGAGCCCAGAAGATACGATGACCATTGGTCGACAAGCACTGGAAGTCACCTTCATGGTTTCCGCGCCACTGTTACTAGCCGCATTGGCTACTGGTTTAATAGTCAGCATTTTCCAGGCAGCAACACAGATTAATGAAATGACATTATCATTTATTCCCAAACTACTGGTCATGTTTATCGTCCTGGTTCTGGCGGGGCCTTGGATGCTCAGCATAATGATGGATTATATGCAGCGGATATTTACCAGCATTCCCTTGCTGGCTGTTTCATAGTTTGAAAACGCTTAAGGGCATCTCTAAAAATTCAAGTTCCCAGGCAAGACAAGGCGCGAGAAAAAAATTTGAGCGCAGCATATGGTTGATATGTAAGAGAAAATTTTTTATGAGCAACGCCGTATTGCGACGAAATGGGGTAAGCAGGCAAGCCGCAAAGCGGCTGCTCGCAAAATTGGATTTTTAGAGGTGCCCTT
>JAUXRH010000028.1 GCA_030682075.1 Nitrosomonas sp. | reverse complement strand
ACAGATTTGGATTGCCGTATGCATTTACTTGCTATTGGCATTCATCAAATTCCAGTCAAAGATAAACAAAACGATGCAACAAATCCTAAGGTTATTGCAGCTCAATTTGTTTGAAAAGCGTGACCTTGCGGCTCTATTGCGTGGAGACCCTCCCGTCAATATACAGACTAACAATTCTCAAATGACTTTGGTGTGAAAGTTAACGGGACAGTAGTGGTTCTAAACAAAACGAGGCACGAGTAAAAAATGGTGACGCAGCATATGTTTGATAGGTAAGGAAACATTTTTTGCGAGTAACAAAGTGTTGTGACGAAACGGGGTAAGCAGGTAAGCCGCAAAGCGGGTGCTCGCAAATCTGGGTTTTTAGAGATGCTCTAAAAACGGGCATCTTGTTGAGTGTATATTGCAATACACTATTTACAAAATACCCGTTTTCTTATTATTACTACAATATCAGCAAGTTTTTCTATTTAAATCTTAATACCTTATAGATATCGCATATTACTTGCCTGGCTTAGCAGCACGTAAAACCGGATAGTACTGAATAAAAACCATATCCTGTTTAGCGTTTTCTTTATGACATGCGGAACAAGCTTCATCAGCCTGCAAAGTACCTCTTCTAGCTTCATATGACTCAAAACCAAAAAATGCCCAGTTTCCCGGTCTATCGGCAAATCGTTCAGTATCCTTTGTCATCGCAGCAATACCATTAAATTCACCCTGAAAGTATCCATGACCACTGGCAGCCTCCTTGGTGCCGACACTGACCAATTCCTTGACAATAACAGTACCACTACGGAATTCTCCTGTTTTTTTCCAATGCGCCCAGCTTGCTGGGTCAATGTAAACATTGTGGAATTCAGGAAATACGGCGCTACCATCATTCATGTCATTTGGTGTAAGTGGCGCACCAATAAATACCCACTCACGATAATCTCTGGGACGAAGCAGTTCATTGTCCTTGGTAAATCTAGCATAAATTGCCTGATGCCCATGATGCGCTGATGCGCCTGAAGCACTTACAGGCGCAACTTGAGAAATTAACATACCGGATAGCAACAGCGGTGCAATACCACCTAATAATGTTTTTCTTAACTGTGACATAATAAACCCTTAAAATAGTTAAAGAAATGCACAGAAAACAGCTTTTAAACTGGACTGCTTCCCGCTTTCATGTTAGCTAGACCCGCTTTCTTCGTCAAGGAAAAATACTTTAATCGGCCTATTGTCGTATTCTTCTCTTGAAAAAGTAGGATATCATTTCTAAAGAATAATGAAATTACTTCTCTGCAAAATCGAGAATTCATTAGCTTTTCTTAACTCTAATAACCAGCTGTTCTTATTGCATCAAGGTTCGCTTTCGCATCGGCACTTCCTTGTGCTGCAGCCTTCTCAAACCACTCAATCGCCTTACGCTCATCTCTTGGAACACCTTCACCCGTGAAATACATTGCACCCAGGTTATTTTGCGCATCAATATTTCCTTGTTCCGCTGCACGTTTAAATAGTTCCACAGCTTGAGCCATATCCTGTTCAATGCCTTCGCCATTAGCATACATTAAGCCAAGATTAAATTGTGCATCTGCATATCCCTGTTCAGCTGATCTATAGAACCAACCAACAGCAAGTCCAGGATCATTATCCAGCACATGACCTGAATCAGTCTTCGAAACTGCTTCTCCGGTGTAATACATTACACCCAGTTCATTCTGTGCTTTAGCGTTGCCCGCATTCGCTTTTTTCAGCAATTCTTTAAACTTTTCTTCTGAGTCCTTTTCGTCGTCAGATCCAGAAGGTAATATCTGGCTCATCAGTTTTTCTTTTTCTTCAGGTGAAAGTCCTTCTCCAATAAAAGAGGGTATTTCGTTCATAGATGTTAATTCATCCATCAACATAAAAGGTGATTCAGTTTCCGACTTACTACTGGGTGCCTCTTCACCACAACCCGAAAGCATCATTAACGATGCGACAAGCGATAAAACTACTATAACTTTCATGCGACATTTCCTCTACTTAATTCAGTTCAACAAAATTAAATTAATTTATCCATATTATTACAGGGAGCAATATATTTCAATTGAGAATTAATTTACCCAACACCTTCCGCTAATTCGAACAACATTTGCTGCAAAATCAAATTTATGATTTTTTTGCGAAATCCATGTTTTGAGGCAAAGCGAAACCATCTGAGTCAAGTCAGTTTTTAAAATTGGCTACTTTTCCCTGGAAAATACCCTTCGAACATACTTTACCCCGGTTGGCGTATTAAGACGAATCATTAAAGACGGGTACGGTTGGTTTTATTCCAAAGGCGTAACTACTCGCCCCATACTTTATGAGCATCCCTCGCCAGGGCGATTTGAATGGCGATAAGCGGGTTGTACCCTCTATTGGCCATAGACTGCAGATAGCTTGAAATACGGCAATAGGCCTGTGCATAATCGCTGGCTCTGAAACAGCCGGAGACCTTTTGTTTGACTTTAGCCATCCTCAAGTCCCGCTCTGCTCGATTATTGGTAAACGCGACATACGGATCTTTGGCAAACAGAAGTACAGCTGCTTCATGAGTTTTCAGTCTTTCCCACAAATTGTGCGCATCAGATTTGGCAAGTTTACCGCGCTTGCCGCTGGGCTTGGGGGGAATGACCGGCAGTTCTTTTTCGGCGCGCGTCAAGATACTCCGGTAGCGCTTTTGCAAATTGGTCAACGCTTTATCACTCAGTCTTTTTTCCGTACCGCAGGAAACTTCTTTATAGGTTTCCTGCAGCAGGCGCTTGATATTACGCGCCCAGACGTAGCCATGCGCGTCAACGATAAAGGTCAGTTCGCGCAACAAATGCGAACCACACAGTCCGTGATTGCAGTCATGGTACGACAGATAAGATGACCAACAGTCATGAATTATGACACCCCCATAGCGTGGAATGATGTTAATAGCTTCAATGGCAGCTTTGCCCCGGTTTCGATGCAGGAATTTGAGGGTAATGTCGGCCGACGAATAGACGTGAATCCAGTGATTTTTCATGTCAACGCGAAAAGACGTCTCATCGACGTTGATTGCCGGCATGTTGAGCAGTTTCTCTGTGGCCTGGCGCTCCCAATTTTCCAATGCCTGGTGCAGGCGAAGGACAAACTTGAGTAAACTGGCTTCGGCGATCACGACGCCTATCATCGACTTTACCAGTTTTTGCACCCGATTCAGGGCGACGAATTGCCCTGTCAGCAAGTTAATCACAAAAGCCTTCAGGCCATTGCCGTATTGTAACGGGCCGTGCAGGTCTGGTGGGAAGACACCTTTCACCGTGGCATCACAGGCTGGGCAGCGTTTGATTTCGGCATCCACGTGATCAATGACTTTCTCGAAGACAATGTCGATCCTGGTGCGCCTTTCATGGTCCATGCAAGGCACATCGCTCAGGTCCTGCGCACAGACATCGCAGGTGAGCGCTTGTGCAATCGTAACGGTTTCCTTTACGCGGGTATTCCCGGCCTGATCCCGGTTTTCGCCTTTTCCCTTGCCGTTACTGCCGGGATGGCCGAGTGCGGATTCGTCCTTCGTGATGAGGGTTTGCTGGAATTGCCATTGTTTTTCTGAGTGCCGCGTTCAAGAAATATCGCCAGGATGAGTTCAACGATCATGAATAGACTATTCATGATCGTTTGGCTTTCATGGGTGATTTTTCCTTCACCACCAAGACGATCGAAGTCGGCTTTCAAGCGGTCAATCTCAGCTCTAACTGAAGTTTTATCCAGGCTCGCCACGTTGATATGAGTGCGTTGTTATCAATAACTTCATCATAACACGGCTTTTTTTGACGTCCCGTAAGCAGGCTGGCGAGGCTAAAATGGGATCGGCCAGACAAAATGACTAAATTATACTGGAAGCGACTTATTC
>JAUXRH010000018.1 GCA_030682075.1 Nitrosomonas sp. | reverse complement strand
TCGGCCAGACAAAATGACTAAATTATACTGGAAGCGACTTATTCCAGAATCCAATGTGCATAGTGCATGGATTTTTCAGCGTGGAAGGGAATCTAATTTTTCTTGCCCAAAAACCTGTCAAGTGTTTTTTGGATTATTTTTGAAGGGGGTGAGTAGTTACCTTTTTTTCGAGCAACGAAGTGTGGTGACGAAACGGGGTAAGCAGGCAAGCCGCAAAGCGGCTGCTCGCAAATATGGATTTTTAGAGGTGCCCTTAAGAAATGCCACGCTGGCAATTCACAGCTTCATCGCACGAATAAGTAATGCTAAACTCCCTTTTGCATTTGTCTCGCCGCATACAATGAAGGCGGCGATTCTGTGATAATTAACTCAATTATGGAAGAACAACGATGATGCCTATTCTCAGTAAATTTCTGATTTTGTCTCTGCTACTCATGGGTACGCTAACGATTGCGGGCTGTGGAGACCGCATGCATGAATCCTGGGTTGAGCGGCCTGCAGCGCCCGTCTACCCCGATTCTCTTGTTTTTGCCAAGATAAATTCTGCGGTGCTTGATGATCCACAGCTTCAGGGTTTTAATATAAAAATTGAAGTGACTGATGGACGTGTCGTGCTCAGTGGTCTGGTAGACACCCAGGCGCAGGCGGATCGCGTGACCATGCATTCATGGATTGTGGATGGGGCCAAAGAGGTCGACAACCAAATCCGCCTGAAATAAAAACCCGTTATCCGCTATTTGACTGCCTGGAATGAGAATCTCCCATTCTGCTGGAGATTCTCATTTGGGGGCACCTCTAAAAATCCATATTTGCGAGCAGCCGCTTTGCGGCTTGCCTGCTTACCCCGTTTCGTCACCATACTTCGTTGCTCACAAAAAATGTTTCCTTACCTATCCATCATATGCTGCGTCAATATTTTTTATTCGCGCGTGGACTTGGCGGCAACGACAATATTATTTGCTTATCATTCTTTTACATGACGCTGCTTTATGCATTCTTCCACTTTTACGGGATAATAACGTTTTCCCTCGACAATCGGAATTTATCCCTTATGCATCTTTCCATTATCATTCCCGCCTTTAATGAAGAACGCCTGATCAGGCAATGCCTGCAATCGGTTGCTGCATCCGTGGCCGCAAACACCAGGCCTGATTTTACCGCTGAAGTAATCGTTGTGGATAATAATTCTACCGATCTTACCGCCGACCTGGCTCAGCAAGCTGGCGCACAGGTGGTTTTCGAGCCGATTAACCAGATTGGACGGGCACGCAATGCGGGCGCGGCAGCCGCAACGGGGGATTGGTTTTTGTTTGTCGATGCGGACAGCCTGTTAAACCCCGGCATGGTTGCTGATATTTTACAAATGATTGAGGCGGGCAAGCAGGTGGGTTGTGGCAGCACCATGACCATGCCCGATTCACCTTGGTGGGGAGTTGTCATCCTGCAGACATGGACGGCTATGTCGGTGCTGTTTCGCTGGCCTTCGGGGGCGCTGGTAGTATGCCGTGCGGATGCATTTCGCGACGTCGGTGGATTCAATCAGAAACTCTATGCTGCAGACGAGATTGATTTGTGTCACTTACTTAAAAAATGGGGGCGAAAACGGAGCCTGAAATTTACCATTTTAACCCGGTACCCGCTGGAAACCTCCGCACGCAAACTATTTCTTTATACCGGCCGTGAAATTGCCGACCAGTTTTTACGCCTGATCCTGAGTCCACGTCGAGCACTGCATAACAAGAAAAGTTTGTCGATGTGGTATGACGGACGGCGCTAACACTTTGCAATCACGAATCCTGGCGCCATGTCGTCCAGCACCCTGCTGATCTGGCTTGAGTTTTCCGCCTGCGCACTCCTCATTGGTGTGGCAGGTTCTCAACTTGCCCGCTATGCGGATGTCATCGCGGACAAGACCGGCTTGTCTGCGAGCTGGATTGGCCTGATGCTGCTCGCCACGGTCACTTCATTACCTGAACTGGTGACCGGTATCAGTTCGCTGACATTGGCGAATGTACCCAATATCGCCGTGGGCAGTATCCTGGGGAGCTGTGTCTTTAATCTCGCCATTCTTATCGTGCTGGATTTTCTGATTCGTGGCAAATCCATCTACCGTCGCATCAGCCAAAGCCATATTCTCTCAGCGGGGTTTAGTGTGGTTCTCATTGGTCTTATTGGATTGAGCGTGCTTCTCGCCGATAAGGAACCCACATTAAGCTTTGCTCATACTGGCGCCTATACCCCCATCATCGTGCTGCTTTACTTGATTGCCATGCGCACATTATTTATCCATGAGCACGAACAGATGCAACAATTTGTTGCGCAGGTCGCCGACCGCTACCCGGACATTACACTACGCCGATCCGGAGCTTATTACGCGCTGGCTGCCCTGGTTGTTATCAGTACCGGAGTTTATCTGCCTTTTATTGGCACACGTCTGGCAGAGGTAATGGGTTGGCATCAAACCTTTATGGGTACGCTATTTATTGCAGGTGTCACCTCGCTTCCAGAACTTGCCGTCACCATGGCCGCATTACGTATCGGCGCCTTGGATATGGCGGTTGCCAATTTATTAGGCAGCAATCTGTTTAATATTTTTATATTGGCATTTGATGATCTGATTTATCTGGAAGGCCCATTACTCTCCCATATCTCGCCGCTACATGCTTTTACTGCCATGTCTGCGGTGGTCATGAACGGAATTATCATTATTGGACTGGTCTATCGACCTAAAACCCGATTATTCAAAAGTGTCGGCTGGATCAGTTTTGCTCTGCTGACACTCTATTTGTTAAATACTTATGTGCTTTATCTCTATGTTGAATAATCGGAAGGGCACCGCTAAAAATTCAGAGTTCTAAACAAGACCAGGCGCGAATAAAAAATGTTGACGCAGCAGATGATGGATAGGTAAGGAAACATTTTTTGTGAGCAACGAAGTATGGTGACGAAACGGGGTAAGCAGGCAAGCCGCAAAGCGGCTGCTCGAAAATATGGATTTTTAGAGGTGCCCATAAATTAAAATAAAGCAAAGTACCTG
>JAUXRH010000009.1 GCA_030682075.1 Nitrosomonas sp. | reverse complement strand
AGTTCTAAACAAGACCAGGCGCGAATAAAAAATATTGACGCAGCATAGGATTGATAGGTAAGGAAACATTTTTTGTGAGCAACGAAGTATGGTGACGAAACGGGGTAAGCAGGCAAGCCGCAAAGCGGCTGCTCGCAAATATGGATTTTTAGCGGCGCCCTTAATTCAATCTTATAGATTTCATTACAAACAAAAATCTTTATAGGCTTCTATAAATTACAAGAATCTGTTCTGATCTTATCAAGGCATCATGTTTACATTTATCGCTGTTACACCGATTAACCACGTATTACACGGAGAGAGCTGGGCATGTAAACGCTTGCAAAACTGTGCTGGCAAAACTGTGCGCATTCAGATCTTTCCCTTTGTTGATTTTACTTTTTCCATACAAACCGATGGAATGATATCAGCCGCATCAGATAACGCTACTGTAGATACTTCTTTATCTCTCTCACCCGATTTGTTACCGTATTTTTTGACTAAAGATGAAGCTGTTCTTCGCAAGATAAAAATATCGGGTGACGATGTCATCGCTAGAGAGCTTATTGATATTGGAAAGAATCTACATTGGGATGTCGAACAGGATCTAAGTAAGATTATGGGTGATATTCCTGCCCATCGTGTCATACAAGCCAGTGAAAAGATAGTTAATTGGCATTGGGATAGTTTTAACAATCTATCGCAAGCATTAATAGAGTACTGGACAGAAGAACAGCCAATACTCGCCAAGACTTTATATATAAATAATTTTGTAAATGAAGTTGGAAAATTACAGAGTGCTGCTGAACAATTAGAACAACGCATACAAAAACTAAGTAATAAAATTCTATGACCGACAATAAGAATACATTCTCTACCCCGCTGCAGCGCTAATATTCATATTAATATTACACATGCGCTTTTTTCGCCTACTTAAAATTTTTAATGTCGCTTTCCGTTTTGGACTCGATGAATTCTTCCTAAGCCACGGACGGCTGCACCCTATCCGTGTACTGGTTAAATGGTTAACATTCTGGCGTCAGCTAGATCGACCACGTGGTGAACGCTTGCGTTTAGCGCTAGAGGCCTTAGGTCCTATCTTCGTTAAATTTGGGCAGATGCTGTCAACACGGCGCGATCTACTCCCGATGGATATTGCTGATGAGTTGGCAAGACTACAGGATCAAGTCCCGCCATTTCCTTCTGATCTCGCCCTCGCCACTTTAGAAAAAGTCTATGGCAAGCCAATTATTGAAGTATTTTATGAATTTGAATCGCAACCGATAGCCAGCGCCTCTGTAGCACAGGTGCACTTGGCTGTATTACATGATGGAACAGAAGTCGCTGTTAAGATACTGCGCCCGGGCATCGCACCCATTATCTCGCATGATGTCGCACTAATGGATACCGGCGCATGGCTGGCAGAGGCGCTATGGCCAGATGGTAAACGCTTGAAACTCCGCCAGGTAGTATCAGAATTTGCAAGACATCTTGATGATGAACTCGATCTCATGCGGGAAGCCTCTAACTGCAGCCAATTAAGACGTAATTTCCTTGATTCTTCATTACTATTAGTTCCAGAAGTCTACTGGGATTATTGTCACTCCAGAGTCATGGTAATGGAACGCGTAAGAGGCATACCGATCAGTCATGTGGATGAACTTCGTGCTCAGGGTATCGACATTCCGCTGCTTGCGCGGATGGGCGTTGAGATATTCTTTACCCAGGTTTTCCGTGATGGTTATTTCCATGCAGACATGCACCCTGGGAACATCTTTGTTGGTATAGATAACCGTTATATCGCCGTTGATTTCGGCATCATGGGCACACTCAGTGATGATGACAAAAATTATTTAGCACAAAATTTTCTGGCATTCTTTCGTCGTGATTATAGAGGCGTTGCACAAGCACATATAGAAGCTGGATGGGCGCCAAAAGATACACGTGTCGATGATTTTGAGACGGCAATCCGTGCAGTATGTGAACCTATTTTTGATAAACCGCTGAGGGAAATCTCTTTTGGCCGCATCCTATTACGGCTGTTTCAGGCTTCACGTCAATTCAATGTAGAAATCCAGCCACAACTGGTTCTTTTACAAAAAACCTTATTGAATATTGAAGGACTGGGGCGTGATCTCGATCCTGAACTTGACCTGTGGAAAACGGCCAAACCTTTCTTAGAAACCTGGATGTCAGAACAAATTGGTTTACGTGGATTTGTTAGTCGTCTGCAAAAAGAGGCACCCAATTGGGCTTTAATCCTGCCGCAATTTCCACGCCTAATTCATCATGCCTTAGTTGACAAACGTGCTCACGAGCTGGAACAACGAATGATAGATTTGCTTGCAGAAGAAAAACGACAGACCCGTTTGCTGGCGTTACTTGCAATATTATTGACGGCATTATTGTTTTGGTTCGTATTGCAATAGTTTTCAGGAAACAGCGAATTAATTAACTTAGGTCATTAAGAATTCAGTGAACAACTAAGATTTGTTAAAATCCTATTTTTTACAGATTGTAACGTGATGCCGCTACTTGAGATTCGTAATGTAACAAAGCGTTTTGACAACTTTACTGCTGTTGATAATATTAGCCTTAGTATCAAGGCAGGTGAGTTTTTTACCTTGTTAGGACCTTCCGGTTGTGGCAAAACAACGTTGCTTCGCATGATCGCGGGATTTGACGCACCTGATGCGGGTCAAATTCTTTTAGATGGTGAAGACATCATTGGTATGCCGCCGGAAAAACGCCCTATTCATACGGTTTTTCAAAGCTACGCACTATTTCCACATATGACTGTGGCAGGCAACATCGCCTTTCCTCTCAAAATGGCGGGTAAAACAGCCAATCAAATAAAAATCAGTGTGAATGAAGCGCTTGAAAATGTGCATCTTTCCAAATTCGCCAATCGATATCCGCATGAATTGTCTGGCGGACAGAAACAGCGGGTTGCCTTTGCCAGAGGATTAATTAATCGACCACGTTTGTTGTTGCTTGATGAGCCCTTAGGCGCATTGGATGAAAAATTACGTCAAGACATGCAGATGGAACTGATTAATCTGCAAAAAGAGGTCGGCGTTACTTTTATATTTATTACCCATTCGCAGAATGAAGCGTTGGCGTTATCACATCGTATCGCTGTGATGAATCAGGGCGCGGTCGAACAGATAGACGAGCCTTCTAAAATTTACAGTTGTCCTGCAAATCGTTTTGTGGCTAATTTTGTCGGCAAAATCAATCTCATGAATGCACAGGTATTGGAAGCTACCGCTTCACATTTAACACTCAAGGTTGATGGATTAGGCACTGTGACAGTACCTGGAAAAGACGACGTTAAGGTAAATGACGAAGGCGTTATGGCAATTCGTCCAGAACAGGTAAAGATTGCCCATTATGCTGAAAATGAACGCCCAGCACCTTATTGTATAGGCAAGGTGCAGGACTTTCTCTATATTGGTGACGTTACGACTTATATTATAGCGCTCGATAACGGGGTACATCTCGAGGCATTATTGCCTAATTCTACCCCTGGGCTTGCCAAATTATTTGAAATAAATGACACAGTCGCAGTTAACTGGCTGCCGGATTCGGCACAATTCCTAAAAAATTAACTTGAATCATGGAAGTTAACAAACTACCCGACAGCACATCAAATTTCACTAAAGCAAATTGCTTTAACAAATGGTTAATTGGTGGCCCACCATTTCTATTCTTGCTGATATTTTTTGCTGCACCCAGTCTGATTATGTTCTTCACTTCATTTCGTTTCCCAGGCGAATTTGGAGGTTTGGCGCCCATATCACCCGCAATGGATGGTTCCAGCGCTGAATATGGCCTGACACTAGAAACCTATGAATTCTTATTCAGTGATATTCTCTATGCAGAAATTTTTCTAAAGACTTTTGCCATTGCTGCGGTAACAACCTTGATCTGTCTTATTATGGCATATCCACTGGCATTATTAATTGCGCGGAGTCAGAAACGTTTCCGTAATTTGATGATCATGCTGGTAATATTACCTTTTGCCAGTAATTTTCTCATCCGTATTTACGCCTGGATGATAATCCTTGGTCCAGAATCCGTCCTAAGCCACTTTGTTAACGCGATATTGGGTGTATTCGGGTTTGCTCCCGTTACCTTATTATTTTCAACGTTTGCAGTACTCATTGGAATGGTTTATGTCCATCTGCCGTTTATGATCTTGCCGTTATATACTAACCTGGAAAAACATGATCCTGTATTGCTGGATGCCGCTCAGGATCTAGGTGCAAATCGTTGGCAACGTTTCTGGCTCATTACCTGGCCTCAGTCATTGCCTGGGGTCTTTGCCGGGGCTGCGCTCGTCTTTATTCCTGTTCTCGGCATGTTCGCTGTACCTGATATTCTTGGTGGTACCGGTGATATTCTTATTGGCAATCTCATTAAAGATCAATTTCTTGGTACCCGAGACTGGCCCTTTGGCTCCACGTTATCAATTATATTGACGCTATTAGTATTGTTAATCGCATGGCTTGCAACATGGCTTGCCCGCCCTTCTGTCAGGCAAAATAGTTGAGTGCGTCTGAATAGCGGGGTAATCGGGCCAAGGCCGAAAATCGCCCGAATGTCACTCCAAATATGTTTATATAAAACAATCGGTTAGATGGAGTTACTTAAGAGAGTAATGAAAAATTGTATGTGTCTTATGCGCTTGCCAATAAATCGTATTAAAGGTGAAACCATCTCGACTCTACTTTCTAATGTCGCAACTGACAGTTACCCAGGAATAACCAACTATGTCGCGTAATAATATTGCACTGTGGGCAATGGCGGGGCTGGTTTATTCCTTTCTTTACATCCCACTGATTATCGTTGTGGTCTATTCATTCAACGACTCCAAGCTAAATGCCGAATGGGTTGGTTTTACATTTTCCTGGTATAGAACACTTTTTCATAATGAAGAGATGTTAACTGCTGCACGTAATTCATTATTTATTGCGATCAGCGCAAGCTTCCTGGCTACAACACTCGGCACAATGGCGGGTCTGGCGATACACCGTTGTAAGCTTAAAGTATTACCCATGCTAGCATTTACGCCGGTGGCAATGCCGGAAATTTTATTGGGTGTCTCATTATTACTGTTTTTTTTACAGGTACTTAATATGACACTGGGCCTATTCTCAATCATTATTGCACACACGATCTTTTGTATTGGCTTTGTTACTATTATTGTCCGCGCCAGGTTGCAAGGAATGGATGAGAGTATTTTTGAAGCCGCACGTGATCTGGGCGCAACACCCTGGCAGACGTTTCATCAGATCACGCTACCGCTGATTAAGCCTGCTGTGATCGCCGGTGCATTAATGTCATTTACCCTGTCAATTGATGATTTTGTAATTACTTTCTTTACCAAAGGTGTGGGCGAACCCATTTTGCCGATTCAGATTTATACGATGATCAAAGTTGCAGTAACGCCTGAAGTAAATGCTATCTCTACCTTGTTGATGTTGCTCACATTAATTTTGATCATTATTGCTAATAAGTTTGATACCCGTATGTTGCCTGGGGATTCGGAAAAATGAATACACGACATTTCTATGTTTTTGCACGCACTGTAATATCAATATCTCTGATTTTATTTGTCTTAAGCTGCAACAGACAACAAAACCATGACTCGCCTGTTTTCCAGCAAAAAAGAAATACGCTGTTCCTGTTCAATTGGAATAATTATATCGCCCCCGAAACAATCAAGCGTTTTGAAGCCTTTTGTAACTGTCGAATTGCACAAGACTATTACTCTGATAATGAGGAGATGCTTGCAAAATTGGCGGCAGGCGCAACCGGCTATGATGTAATTGTGCCTACTGGAAATGCCGTGGATACGCTGATTAGACAGAATGTGCTTAAACCACTGGATCAATCACTACTACCTAACTTCAAGAATATTAATCCAATATATCTTAATACTGAATTCGATCCAGCCAATAAATACTCAGTTCCTTACGCCTTCACAATTACACTACTTGGATCTAATTATGAAAAATTACAGGCGCTTGGTTTGCCGACGGATACTTGGGCGCTAATTTTTGAACCTGAATATCTGGAGAAAATAAAAGGGCGTGTAACCGTATTGGACAGCCAGCGCGAATTAATGGCCGCTGCACTCAGGTATTTAGGTCATTCCATTAATGACAACAATGAAGAGAATTGGCAGCAGGCTAAAAATTTAATTATACGTGCCAAGCCTTATTGGGCTGCTTTCAGCAATACCAGCTATATCAGAGAACTCGCAGTCGGTAATTTATGGGTTGCGCATGGTTACTCTAATGACTTGTATCAGGCCGCACTTGACGCAAAAAATACTGGGCGCAATTTTACAATTGTTTATTCAATTCCACAAGAAGGCGCTGTATTAGCACTTGATAGCATGGTGTTGCACCGAAGTGGTTCGCACCCTGATCTTGCGCATCAGTTTATTAACTTCATGTTGGAAGGAAAGAATTCAGCAGAACTTACAAATTTAATTGGGTCCGGCAATCCAAACATCGAAGCATTACAATTTATTCAACCAGAACTGACACAAAACAATGCAGTATTTCCGGATAAAGCATCACTGGATCACTTGGAAATGCTCCATGAATTGGATCATAAACAGCGGCGATTATTAAGCCGTCTATGGACTGAAGTAAAATTGAGATAGTATTTCTACTACGTAACTACTCACCCCCTTCAAAAATAATCCAAAAAACACTTGACAGGTTTTTGGGCAAGAAAAATTAGATTCCCTTCCACGCTGAAAAATCCATGCACTATGCACATTGGATTCTGGAATGTTCCCTCCAACCCCACCACCTACCCACATTCCTTCAACAATGCTTCAATAGCTTCCGATGCAAGCGGTAGCAATTCATCGATTCGGCTGTTAGGCCAGGTGGGGAGTTTTTCGAGGGTGTTGGCTAGCCATTGTGCGGGATT
>JAUXRH010000008.1 GCA_030682075.1 Nitrosomonas sp. | reverse complement strand
CTGCGCAAATGGGACAAGCGGTTCATATTACCCTGATTTTTCGTTGCATAGAATGACTATGCGCCTCAAAATCCGGCCAATCTGTCCTCGCTTTCCCACTTTGCTCGCTACGATCACTTAAGTCCGACAGACTCCTAGTGGCGACAAATAGCCATCATTAACGCGTCATTTACCAGCTTTGTTCGCATATGTTCTACCATTGACCAGCCAACCACTTGCCGTGAATACAGATCAATCACTACGGCTAAATACAGCCAACTTTCCTGAGTATGAATGCAGGGCATCTCTAAAAATTCAAGTTTCCAGGCAAGACAAGGCGCGAGAAAAAATTTGAGCGTAGCAGATGGTTGATATGTAAGAGAAAATTTTTTATGGGCAACGCCGTATTGCGACAAAATGGGGTAAGCAGACAAGCCGCAAAGCGGCTGCTCGCAAAATTGGATTTTTAGAGGTGCCCTTAATACATTACATAAAACACTTATAGGCTGAGACAGAAAACAATCTGAAAGAGGGTGTTATGAAACGATTTATAGCTTGTTTATTGGGTGTTTTACTAACGTTTAGTGTCGTTATTCCTGCAGCTAATGCTGGTTGGGAGGAAGCTATGACAGTAGCAGCCAGCGATGATGATGCAACAGCCTTCATGGAATGGAAAATACTAGCAGATCAGGGTGATGTTGAGGCACAGGTCAATCTTGGCTTAATGTATGATAATGGCCGTGGCGTTGACCAGGATTACAAACAGGCGGTAAAGTGGTATCAGCTGGCTGCGGATCAGGGTGATGTATTGGCACAGGTCAATCTTGGCTTAATGTATGATAATGGCCGTGGCGTTGACCAGGATTACAAGCAGGCAGTGAAGTGGTATCAGCTGGCTGCGGATCAGGGTAGTGTATTGGCACAGAACAATCTTGGCTTAATGTATGATAATGGCCGAGGCGTTGACCAGGATTACAAGCAGGCGGTAAAGTGGTATCAGCTGGCTGCGGATCAGGGTGATGCTTTAGCACAGGTCAATCTTGGCTTAATGTACGATAATGGCCGTGGCGTTGACCAGGATTATAAACAGGCGGTGAAGTGGTATCACCTGGCTGCGGATCAGGGTAATGCATTGGCACAGGTCAATCTTGGCTTAATGTACGTAAATGGCCGAGGCGTTGACCAGGATTATAAACAGGCGGTGAAGTGGTATCAGCTGGCTGCGGATCAGGGTAATGCATTGGCACAGAACAATCTTGGCTTAATGTACGATAGTGGCCGAGGCGTTGCCCAGGATTATAAGATGGCGCATATGTATTACAACATTGGCGCAGCTAACGGAAGTGATTCGGGGCGCAAAAACCGCGATGAGATAGCGAAGATAATGACCCCGCAACAGATTGCAGAAGCCCAACAGATGGCTCGTGAATGGATGGCTAAACACTAAGTGCTGATTGCTTGTAGTGTTCGAAATTTTTCTCTGTCTATAAAAGGGGCGCTTTCTGCACCGTATGCTTGCGCGAGGCTCCCCGATGGAATCTCGTCATGTCCAGATCAAGTCTGAGCGTTTCCACAGTTGCCATATTCTGATTAACCACGCTCGTCTCAATCTTCGGTATAACGAATACCGGTAATGACATAGTGTATTTGCCCAACACGCTGTACACTCACCTCATCATCAGGGCGCGCGCCACGAGTGAATCGTATCCCTCCAACCCCACCACCTACCCACATTCCTTCAACAATGCTTCAATAGCTTCCGATGCAAGCGGTAGCAATTCATCGATTCGGCTGTTAGGCCAGGTGGGGAGTTTTTCGAGGGTGTTGGCTAGCCATTGTGCGGGATT
>JAUXRH010000314.1 GCA_030682075.1 Nitrosomonas sp. | reverse complement strand
AAATGGTAAGCGATTGGTAATCTCAAGTCCTAAATTGCGTAACCGTATAAGCGTCGGATTCTTATTACTAAATAATTTTTGCAAGCCATCAGTAACCAGTGCCATTGCCAGAATATCTTCTGCGCGCGCGCGCTCGTAGCGACGCAGTAACCTATAGTCACCACAGTCCGTCTGCGGCCCGCGTGCATTGAGTGTCTTAACAAGGTCGCGTGTATCGCGCAAACCCAGATTTACGCCTTGCCCGGCAAGTGGGTGAATTCCATGAGCCGCGTCACCGATTAGTACCAGTCGTGGTTTAACCAGTTCTTTAACCTGTACAAAATTCAGTGGAAATCCAACAGGCGGAGTAATCAACTGTAGTTTACCCAATGCATGACCGGATGCTTCCGTCACCCGCTGGCATAGTGCGGTTTCGGGTAATTCACGTAATTCAGCAGCCTGTGCCTCACTTGTAGACCACACCATAGATACCCGCTGATCAGGTAGCGGCAATAGCGCCAGTATCCCATCTCTTCTGAACCACTGATAGGCTATATTTCGATGAGAAAGTTCTGTGCTGAAATTGGCGACCAGACCAATCTGCTCATAAGCATGCCGAGTAACTTCGATTCCCGCCTGTTTGCGTACCCAGGAATTAACGCCATCCGCACCAACGACCAATGCGGTTTGCAGTCTATTTCCATCGGCCAATTGGACCTCAACATGCGATTCATGCCAAACAAGGGAAGTGCATTGTGCAGGACAAAGAATTTCTATATTACCTGCAGATGACTTAAGTGAACTCCAGACAGCTGTTTGAAGCTGACGATTTTCCACGATGCAAGCCAGCGCGGACATGCCAATATCATAAGCACTGAAATTGAGATGTGACGCATGGTCATCGCCAAACACCGCCATTTCACTGACGGGTAAAATACGAGCGCTATCCAGTTTCTGCCATACGCCAAGGTCTTGTAGAAAGGTAGTGCTGCCAGGACTAATCGCATAAATCCGGCTATCCCAGCTGGCATCATGAGGAAGCGGATCAGGCCGACGCGATTCCACCAGCGCAATTTTCAACCCGCTGTTTTTAAGTGCAACAGCCAGACTTGCTCCGACAAGTCCGCCGCCAATCACGATAATATCGAATTTCATGGACAGATTATACAGGCGCTTTGCTTCTGAAGGGTATTAGAAAAAACCACCAATTAACAATCATAAATTTTATGAGAAGGTGATGTATCGCCAGTCGTATAATTAGCGATTTTTTGTGTTATACCAATCATTGTTCAGATTGCTGCGGTTATGGTGTCCTGGAATAGCTGCTGAATAATCAGCCACTCTCTATGGAAACATAACAATTTGATTTTATTTAAAAAAATGTATTTTCCAGTAGAAAAAACCGGTGGAAGTGTGTATGATTGTAGTCAAGATATTGATTGCAAATAAAACGCATAACCATTGGGATCTCTAAAATAAATGCACACTCAGAAAATTTGAACGCAGCTTATGGTTGATATGTAAACGAAAATTTTTATGAGCAACGACGTATGGCGACGAAACGGGATAAGCAGGCAAGCCGCAAAGCGGCTGCTCGCAAAATTGGATTTTTAGAGGTGCCCTAAGATCAAGGTTGGCAAAGTGTTCAATGCTATTGCAAAAGTGTTTTCTTGTGGTAAAGAGGGCGGCAAAGTCAATATCAGCAAGCGGGAATTTTTGGCCTGGCTACTTAGTTAGCGATAATCCATTTGATGAAAATGATGGCTATGTCGCAATTAACTTTTGAATGTAATTTAAAAATCTGCCAGGCACTTATCAGTCATGGGTTTGAGGTGATTTTATGATTAATAAAGACCTCTTTAGGATTAGATGGTTACTAAAAAAACAACAGATAGTTGCGACATAGCCAAAATGATTATGGTACAAATATCAGGAATGACGATCAATGGACAAGGCTAATCCAGCGAGCACGAGAGAGGCCGTATTTAACAGCATATAAAACTTAAGAGGTAATGAAATGACTGCAACTATTCCGGCGCTTAATGAATCCATCGAGCGGATGAAACAGGAAATACTTGAGGACATTAAAGCTGGACGAGTGCCAGCGGATTGCCCCTCATTTTCATCTCTTCATGATCACGTGGATGCCAATTGTTATGGGGGATTCTGCGATG
Organism: Nitrosomonas sp.; assembly: GCA_030682075.1. Classification (GTDB taxonomy): domain Bacteria; phylum Pseudomonadota; class Gammaproteobacteria; order Burkholderiales; family Nitrosomonadaceae; genus Nitrosomonas. The sequence continues at coordinate 4,574 of JAUXRH010000314.1, read as the reverse complement.
ATGCTGAAATGCAATCTTTAATCGATCACTTCGATGGAATTAATGAAGAGAAAGGTATGTCTGACGCGCTAATAAGTTACCTGAACGATGCACAAAATTCGATTGATCACTGGATTAAAGATGGCGGTATCAAGCAGCATACTGCTTAGAATAACTCATGCAAACAGGATAGAATCCGCCCACATGCTACCTCCATCTGATGCCGACGGAGTCTCTTAGCTACTTATGCGAAAACAACAATGGCTGGCAAAGACCCTATAAGGTAATTGATGTTTTCGCAGGTCCAGGCGGACTGGGTGAGGGCTTTGCTGCCTTTGACCATGGTGCAGGAAAGCCTTCATTTAAGCTCGCTCTTTCGATTGAAAAAGACCCGGACGCGCACAGCACATTGCTGCTGCGTAGTTTCTATCGTCAGTTTGATCCTGAAAAAATTCCGCCGGAATACTGGTTTTATGCCAAGGGGGAGATTACCAAGGCGGCGTTATTTGATTTTTATCCTCAGCAAGCCAAGGCTGCGGCTGAAGAGGCGCAGTGCATCGAACTCGGCAAAACCCCAGCGCATGAGGTGAAAAGCCTCATCAGTCAGAGGCTGAATGACTGTGAAAAATGGGTGCTGGTCGGCGGGCCGCCCTGCCAAGTTTATTCACTGGGGGCGGATGAGCGTAGCGTTATCCGCCCAACGGCTATCAGGCTTGCCGGTAGCTTGATCTTTTTGAAGAAATCTCTTCGTCGAAAAGTTCGCGGAAGGTGATTACGTTTATCTTGCCGATATAGCAAGTTTCCTTCGATTTTTTTAGGGACTCGGGAACAACCAGATGAATTCCCTGATTGCTCATGTCATCTATAGCAGCCGAAGATACACGGTCATCGACGGTTGCCAGAAACAGTGCGCAATTGAATTTTTCCATTGCCACCTGCTTCCAGCGCTCACGAAGAGTGGTTTTTGCCGAGAGTACCATTGCTTCTTCAAACGTTCTTTTTTTAGACTTCAGCACTACGAGGCTGGGCAATACAAAGTCCGGGCGGCGCCCCCCTGTTACGGCTTGTTCTTCAAATTTTATCCGTCCATCACGAAGAAACCTTGCGATGTGCTGCTCAAAGGAGCGTCCCGCACGCGATTTTCGGTGTTGGCTTGCGCTCAGAAAAGTGGCATCCAAATCGGGGAATCCACGCACGACTGAAGAAACAATGTCTGCTCCACCACTGGTGATGATTCGGATTACCTCGGCAGCGCGATAGCGTCGCTCCGCGCGTTTGTAAAGCGAATACTCGATGTCCCTACTAATTTTCATGAGGGCATCGCCAGGGTTCGGCATTTCGTATGGACTCAAGTCACCGAGATGGTGTTGCTGGAGAAAGACACGTTGCGCCTCCGCCGCCAATATTTCAGGTGCTGGCATTTTCGAAACAGAGGCGATGAAAGCGGCTAACGATCCATTTTTTAGCGCCACACTCAACTCGTCCACAAGTTGATCGGTTTCATCCTTTTGGATTTTCAGCGCATCCGCTGGATTAAATAGCCCGTAGTGAAAGTCAGCCCCAAGATCAAACATTGCCTCCAGCAGTTCTACCTCCTCGGAAGCAGAGTCAATAATCATGAACCAGTGGTGAATATCATCGACTGGTTCGCGTAGGATTCCGCCTATCATCAATGATGCTGGCGTAAGTCCGGCAAACTCTCCTTTTGGCACACCCGTAAAGTGCATCTCGGTGCCCTTATTCGAATAGTGCTTCAAATTGGAGGGCTTAATTTCTCCAGTTGCTGGCCAAAGTGTTTTGAACTGTGATTCAAAAATATGAGGTTTATCCTGGTTAATATTTTTGAGTTGCGGAAAGAAATCAGACTCTCGTATTGCACGAGGAATGTACACGCCGTTTTGGTGACCATTCTCACTGCCATCTGCCCAGCCGCAATCATTTCTGGCAAGTTTTTTAATCAGCAACTGGCGGCTTTTCCTTACCCACTCTTGAAGGTCACTCCACTGATTATCAATTGTCATTTAACGTCCTCGGTGATTTCAGAATAAAGCAAATCCAAGCGCGCCATCCCTTCACGCAACTCACATTCCCACATAACAAAAACACGCCAGCCAAGCCCGCTCAATGCAGCAATTTGGTAAGAGTCCCGTGCAACATTTTCGGAGAGCTTGTTTGTCCAAAATTGCTCCCGGCTACTCGGCGTGGCGGCATATTTACAACCAGCATGCCGATGCCAGAAACATCCATGCACAAGGACAACTGTATTGTATTTTGGGAAAACCAAATCTGGTTTTCCCGGCAACTCTTTGGCATGCAGCCTGAACCGAAGCCCACGGCTATGTAGGTATTTTCTAACCAGAAGTTCTGGCTTGGTATTCTTGCCCTGAATTCCAGCCATCATCCGGCTACGAGTAGCCGAATCAACAACGTCAGCCATCAAGCATCCAGTTTATTGCCGAAAGCGTTCATGAAAATCGGATATGCCGCTTCAATCAACTTTTCATGCCCAATGCCTTCCTCAAGTTCATTCAGTACGAAGCGCAGTTCATTTACTTCGTTAGTTGAGAATATCCTTTCGCCGCTTGAGATGCGAACAATGTCGGCAGGATCATCTTCTGGGTGAAAAAGAAGACTGCTGCATTGCATCTCCGAGAACCACAACAATGCACCATCAAAAGTTGTGTCGTGAAGTTTTGGAATACGTGATTGGGTGTGCATAATTTTTCCTTTAAGCAGTAGCGTAACGAAAGGGTAACTCAGGTTCCAGGATATTAGCTTCCAGCATTGGTAGCATCAACTTTGCGACATGAGCCATAACATCAATGACAACAGAATTTCCAAATTGTTTGTAAGCCCGTGTATCCGACACTGGAATCCTGAACGTGTCGGGGTAGCCCATCAACCGCGCACATTCTCTTGGCGTCAGTCGGCGCGGGTTTTTGCGCGTGCCTTGATAGACGAGAATTTCCGATCCGTCCTTGTAGTAGCGCGCAGATAAAGTGCGCGTCACATCGCCAGGTTTGACCAAGCCAAAGCCGAAGCCGTTCCCCTTGGCTTTGTGCTTCGCAGCGTAATTCTGCAAGTAGAGCCAGAGATTGTCGGTCAGGGTATATTTATCCTGTGGGCGCAGCTTTTTGTGGTCGAAAAATCGTTCTTCATCCCACGGCAAAACGGGTTCGCTGCCGTCAGTGCGGTGCAGGATATCCTTGAGTTTGTGAATACCCTTGGGCGGCAAGGGCAAGGCATCGAAATCGAATGCGACCGGTTTGCGGAAGCCGACGATGAGGATACGCTCGCGGTGTTGCGGGACGAAGTGCGCGCCGTCTATGACGCGATAGTGGATGTGGTAGCCAAGGTCATTAGTCAGGGTACGGCGGATAACATCGAAGGTGCGGCCTTTGTCGTGCGAGACAAGGTTCTTGACGTTTTCCAGCAGGAAGGCGCGCGGGCGTTTTGTTTCGATGATGCGCGCCACGTCAAAGAACAGGGTGCCTTGTGTTTCGCAGGCGAAACCATGCGCCTTGCCCAAGGCATTCTTCTTGGATACTCCGGCAATCGAAAAAGGCTGGCAGGGAAATCCGGCCAGCAACACGTCGTGATCGGGAATGTCGGCGGCTTGCACTTGGGTGATGTCTCCGGCAATGGGGTGTCCATCGCGGAAGTTTTCGGCGTAGGTTTTCTGTGCGTAGCTATCCCATTCGCTGGTAAATACGCAACGCCCACCGATTTGTTCAAATGCCTTGCGCAGGCCGCCAATGCCCGCGAACAGATCGATAAAATCGAAAGTGCCTGCTGGTCTATCGTCTCCGAAAGGCAAGAGTTGCTGCAATGCGTGAACCAGATAGACGGGTGGAGAAGTTTGTCTCGTTTCCCACCTTCTGACGGTGCGGACGTCAATATCTAAATACTTGGCAATGGCTGCTTGTGTATGGTGTTTGCGGGCTTCGTCCAGATAGGAAAGCACCGTATTTTGATCGTTGACTAAGGTGAGAGCGGCATTCATGGCTATTTAGTGTTTTGAAATTATCTGGGAACTTTTACGGACAATATGTCATTTTTTATGCCCAGTCAAGATTTTGACTAACGGTTATCGATTAGTGGTCGTAATGCGCTGTACATGCAACGGTTTCAGCAGGGAACTGCGGGCTGGTATGGTCTGGCGAGAGATATATCCAGCCGTGCAAACACTTTCGCCAAGGTAAATTTCTACCTGCTTTCGGAACGGCTGCTCAGTGAAAAGGTGCAGGCTATCGAAGACAAGCTCTACCAAGGGTGGACTTTTACTTACAACATCTGGGACATTGCGCGCCTCCACCGGATCAAGACTTCACGTGGTGCCAAAGAGGAGGTGGTTATTGATTTTGAAACCATGTTCGGACAGGGCATTCCATGCCTGCCCGCACACATAAAATCTGCTGACTATGAATCCTACTTGATGGTCATGCCTGCAACGATTCTAGGAGTCTGTCGGGCAGGTCAAATAGCAAGGTACATATTAATAACGAACTTCATTTTTCGCCGCTGTAAGTTTCTCGCGGCGCTTCCAAGTAAAACCGAATGCTTCTTTATCTTTATTTTTAAGCTTAATTCTCGTC
>JAUXRH010000289.1 GCA_030682075.1 Nitrosomonas sp. | reverse complement strand
GGCTGCAAATCGACCGCGCCGGCTCCTTTTTTGCCGATTTCTTGCCCCATGGAACAACCATGCGGCGGCGAAATCGGCAAAAAACGACCTCGGCGGGGTCGATTTTCGCTATCGACGACCAAAGTCCGACAGGCTCCTAGTAATGACAAAGAAGCTTATGTCTGGATATGGTTGCCGGATGAAACGGAGCCTGTCGTTGCAGGAAGGCTCGAAGCTGATAACGGCAATATCTTATTCAACTACGGTAAGAGCTACCTTGAGCGTGCCCGTGACAAAAAACCAGCCATTGCAATTTACGAACCGGAATTACCTTTAAAAGCAGGCGTATTGCCCCTACGCGAAGGCTTAACCATGCCTGGCTGTATTCGGGATGCCGCGCCGGATGCGTGGGGACGACGCGTCATTATCAATAAAAAATTGGGACGAAAAGGCGTAAGCACGGATACAGGCGAACTGGATGAATTGACCTATTTATTGGAATCTGGCTCTGATCGTATCGGTGCGCTCGATTTTCAGCGCTCGCCAACCGAGTATATTCCACGCTCAGCAAACAATGTGAGCATGGAAGAGCTGATTGAATCTGTTGAACGGGTTGAAAAGGGCGTTCCGCTTACACCTGAATTGGATCAGGCGCTCTTCCATGGCAGTTCCATTGGCGGAGCACGTCCAAAGGCCTTGATCCAGGATCAAGGCAAAAAATACGTCGCCAAGTTTTCTTCCAGCACTGATTTGTATAGTGTTGTCAAAGCCGAATTTATTGCTATGCGGCTCGCTGCGCTGTCCGGCTTGAATGTTGCGCCTGTAAAGCTCATCAAGGCTGCCAATAAAGACGTGCTTTTGATAGAGCGCTTTGACCGCACAAAGAAAGATCAAGGCTGGTCGCGTAAAACCATGGTTTCTGCGCTGACACTGCTTGGTCTTGATGACATGATGGCTCGTTACGCAAGCTATGAAACCTTTGCGGAAATTATCCGCCATCGTTTTACTGATCCGAAAGCGACACTTGAGGAAGTGTTTTCACGGCTCGTCTTTAACATTCTTTGTGGTAACACTGATGATCATGCACGCAATCATGCCGCATTCTGGAATGGCAAAGAACTGACCCTTACACCAGCTTATGATATCTGTCCGCAAGGCCGCACTGGTAATGAAGCCTCACAGGCTATGCTCATATCCGGCAATAATAATCTTAGCCGGTTAAAATCCTGCCTTGAGACCGCTCATAACTTTCTGCTTTCCGAAGTGCAAGCACGCGCCATTTTTAAAAAGATGATTTCTGCAATCAAACGGCATTGGGATGGCGTGTGTGAAGAAGCTGAACTCAGCGAAGTAGACAAGAAGCTGCTATGGAGTAGACAGTTTTTGAATCCTTTCTCAACAGAGTGATTTTCTAAAGAAAGTCGCCTATTAGGCGACAATTAACCTGTCCGGTATGACGACAATTAACTTGGCCGGTTGAGTGAAATTAGAAGCATGTAAAGTTACCTCTTAAAAAGGAGGTGAATTTGTCAGGCAAACACATCACTCAACAACAAAGGAATTT
>JAUXRH010000263.1 GCA_030682075.1 Nitrosomonas sp. | reverse complement strand
AAAAATCCAAAGAACCTTTGTCCTGACGAGAATTAAGCTTAAAAATAAAGATAAAGAAGCATTCGGTTTTACTTGGAAGCGCCGCGAGAAACTTACAGCGGCGAAAAATGAAGTTCGTTATCAATATGTACCTTGCTATTTGACCTGCCCGACATACTCCTAGGAGTCTGTCGGACTTAAGTGATCGTAGCGAGCAAAGTGGGAAAGCGAGGACAGATTGGCCGGATTTTGAGGCGCATAGTCATTCTATGCAACGAAAAATCAGGGTAATATGAACCGTTTGTCCCATTTGCGCAGTAGATCAACCTTAAGTCCGACAGACTCCTAGAGACGTAGAGGCTGCCCGTTGCGAAAAGATTGACTCAGGGGTCGTTTCTTGGGGCTATAATAAATTAGCTGCGCTTAAACGTCATGCTCCGACTCATGAATTTGAAAAAATCTCAGAGATAGGCCAGATATTGCTCTCAAAATCATAATTGATTTTCTCAATCTCATTTTAAGTTCAAATTAAATTTAATCCCTTTCTTGTTCTGTTTAAATAGGTGCTTCTCAAGGAGGATCTATGAAAAAATTAACATTCCTTTTAGCCTTAATGGCCGTCTTCGCCTTAAGCGTTTCTTGCGGTGATCGAGTTCAAGACAGAGAAGATACTGTCCAGCGTGAAGAAGTTGGAACAGGAACTGGTTACGGTGAAGCAGAACATGAAGAAGAGTTCGAAGGTACAGGTATGGGTGAGGAGCCGGAAGAGGCCCGCGATGACATACATTACGGTACTGATGAATACAGTCCTGAAGAAGCAGAAGATGTTGAAGAAGATATTGAAGAAAATTAAGTAATCAGAATAGTTTCACTTCCGCCTGGGAGTGAAACTATTCTAATTTCATTGAACTTATGAGCTCGGCCCAGTATCATTTTATTCATGAAATATATTCGCCCTCTAACAATACTGACCTGTCTTTCATTGCTTATTCTCATCATCTATCAAGTTCACACACAAACGGTGTCACACACACAAACGGTGTCAGGTCTTGCGATACAACATACATTCCACTCCTACTCCGTATTTTCAGCTGTTATTTGTATTAACGCAAGACGCGACCCCGTTGTCCCCTTGATGAGTGGGTTAAAAAGGCAGCTGTTTCCGGTGTTAATATGCTCATTAAGTTTTCAAAAACGGGGGCTTCTCATCGCTCAGGAATCCTTGCCTATTTCGATTTTGACGGCTTATCTACTGGCCCCTTGGAAGGCACCAATAACAAAATTAAAACCTTACATAAAATGGCTTATGGTTTCAGGGATATTGAGTTCTTTAAGCTAAAAATAATGGCGTTGCATGAGACCAAAAATGCTCTGGTCATTTAGCCCATAAGTACGCACTTGCCGGATGAACCTGATTTTCCTTCAACTCTTCCCGAAACACCCACATGGTCTTTGCGTCCGGTACAACTCCTGCCAAATCAAGTCCCAAAAACCGCATGAAACTCAATCGATCCCGAACTTGATACTCCAGCCGATCATCCGACAGATTATGCATTCTTTGCAATACCAGTATCTTGAATAACATCACGCGATCAAAGGGTTTACGACCGGCCGCACTTTTTCTGACCTTTGTAGTTGTCTCTCTGAGAAGATCAGCGAATAGATTCCAGTCGATCACGCGATTCAGTTCTACCAGCGGATCTTTTAGCTTGCTTAGCTGATCATATCGATTTCCAAGGTCAAAAAAACTCAGTTGCATGGTCAAGCCTTATATCAGTAAATACGATTATTCTACATTACAAACAATATGTTATTATAACACGACCAAAGAAAATAACATTCCTTTCTGACCTGACCTGGACCTGCCTTGTTTTGTAACTTCTATTTTTAGAGATGCCCTTAATAGTGGTTATAGATCCAATGAACTGAATGAAACGATTAGTAGCGCATCAAAATCACAACACTGTAAAGCAGAAACTGTCGATATCGGGGCGTTGGGTATCAGTAACTATGATCTGGCTGTCTGGATTAAGGATAATCTGGAATTTGATCAGATTATATTTGAATACTGATCGATCAGGTGAACCGTGTTCAGCCTGCACCAAAGCCACATTCCATAGTAAAAAGATACGTACGGATAAATACATGGAATCAGCGGTATATCAGTCTGTCATTTCAAGTATAGTCTTCATGAGTCCAGGATCCTGCTAGACCCTATTGTGTTTAAGGCTATTAAGGTTCAAACTCAGGCTCGGGGAAACCCAAAAAATCACTATAAAATAAGGGACAGTCAAATGAACAAAGGTCTATACTTTACGCTGCTTAGTGTGGCGAGTTTGTTTCTCCTGTGTTTCAGTAGTCTGATCAGTGCAGCTGAGGTAGCAACGGAGATTAATGAAGCACGGTTAGTAGCACAATATAATTATACAATCCATATTCTGGCGATGTTGTTGGTCGGTTTTGGTTTTCTCATGGTCTTTGTCCGAAGATACGGATTTGGTGCAACAACGGGTACCTACTTGGTTGTAGCCGTCGGCATTCCACTCTATATCATGTTGCGAGCCAATGGTGTGATGGGTCATGCAATTGATCCACATAATCTGGACGCATTGCTTTTTGCCGAATTTTCAGTAGCGGCTGGATTAATTGCCATGGGTGCTGTACTTGGGCGACTGCGTGTATTCCAGTATTCGTTGCTGGCATTGTTGATTGTCCCGACATATCTGTTGAATGAATGGCTGGTACTGGATAATGCATCCGGTCTGACAGATGGCTTCCAGGATTCTGCTGGCTCTGTTGTTATCCATGCGTTTGGTGCCTATTTTGGTTTGGGAATGTCCATTGTGTTGACAACCGTGTATCAACGCAGTCGTCCGATACAATCGGATGCGACTTCTGATCGTTTCGCAATGCTGGGTGCGATGGTGTTGTGGCTTTTCTGGCCTAGTTTTGCTACCGCGATTGTTCCATTTGAACAGATGCCACAAACCGTAATTAATACATTACTCGCATTATCCGGTGCAACAATTGCCACCTATTTCTGCAGCACATACGTCAACAAGGGTAAGACATCAATGGTTGATATGGCCAATGCGGCACTGGCAGGTGGCGTAGCTATTGGCTCTACGTGTAACATTATAGATCCCGTCGGTGCTTTTTTAATCGGATTACTTGCAGGCACAATTTCAGTTGTAGGCTACAAATTCATTCAGCCCGCATTAGAAGCACGATTCAAACTTTACGATACCTGTGGCGTGCATAACCTGCATGGCATGCCTGGATTGCTCGGTGGATTGAGTGCTATTGCCGTCGTGCCAGGTAGTGCAATGGTTCAACTAACCGGTATTGGAATTACGGTTGGAATCGCATTGGTTGGTGGTCTCGTTGCGGGTGCCTTGATTAAGGCCACAGGTACAACACGCGAACCTTATGAAGACAGTGTTGAATTTACTCACACACCAGGACCTGAATCAGAAACCGTGGTTGAAAAATTACAAGCACGGATTGAAGCGCTGGAGTCCAAAACCACTGCTCCAGCTTTTCAACCAGCTGTCCAGGCTAGCACGCCAGTGGGTATACCCTTTGGGGAAAAACCGGAATCACAGACATGATACTGATTCGGGAGTTAAATATTTCCGAATTACGAAACGAGTGATGATTACGGAGACAGATCGAATTTCTGTTTGAGTTTTGGTTTCTCTTGAAAGTCGGGTTGTCAAAGTAAATTCAATGTAATCAGGATCAGTGCCAACAATGGGCTGGTCCTGCTTAGTTCAGGGCAATAGAAATGGGCCTCTTCCACGTACTATTTGTCGTTGAGAAAAGAAAAGGGTGCAAGCAATGCCGCTATCTTATCGCTACATGAAATTCCGGGTGTGTAGCGCGGATAATGCCTGTGCAGCGATCTCATCAAAGCCGACTTTACGCAGGCGATGTACGCGCCCCTGATCCATATCCGCAATTAAGGCCTGAACTTTTTTCCACCCGTCGCGTAGCGCCATTGGTTCCCATGATCCGGCGGCAAGCAGGACGAGCGCATCGAACACTTCTTCGTTGAGACCAGCGGTATTGGCGAGCACATCGTGACGGCGCTCGATAGCGTCGGCCAGCCGTCCGAGTAGTGTGGGATCCTCGCGTACGTGTCGCGTCAGATGGGCTACGCCGAACGCTACGTGGCGTGCCTCGTCCTGTCCGACCAGGCGCGCGACTTGTCGCGTGATTGGATCTGGCGCATGCTGTTGCAGGAACCACAATAGCGTCAGGAAGCTGCCTTCTCCGAGGACCGATAGCAGCATCGCCGATAGTGCAAAATCCGGCTCGTCAATCAGTGTTTTCAGCGATGATTGGCCACCGACCGTCGATAAGCCGAGTTTCGGACGTCGCAACAGCGCGCGCCGTGTGAAAACTTCGATATGACGCGCCTCATCGGCAGCCTGAATGGCCAGGAGCTGCATCACCTCGCGAAAGTGTGGATGTACCAGCGCTGCAAATCGGGCCGGAATCACCAGCGCCGCAGTCTCGTTCTCAATGAGATACGTCATCACTTGCACCACCGCATCTTCAACTTCGTCGTGCAGTTCGAAAGGTTCGTCCCAGGAAATTGCGGTGGCGGGATTCCATTGTGATGCCGCAGCCTGGGCGTACAACCGTGCAGCTTCTTCGGCCCAAACCTCGGCGCGGGTGTCGAGTGGAAAGTCAAAAGCCGGTGCGCCAGCTTCGACCGTTGCGCTGCGGCCAGCAAGCCCCCAGTAGCCGTGTGCATGATTTTCTGGCGTGGCGGCTTCACCTGCTGCTTCGGCACCGCGCCAGCGTCCGACTTCAGCGCCGCCACGACGAATCACCGCCACCGGGCCATCTGCGGCCTTTGCAATCTCTATCTCGTGACCTTGTGCACGACACCAACCACGAAGATGGACAGCAAGCTCTGGCGCATTACCGTAAACGGCGATTGGTGTGCCCACCGAAACCGTGCGTAGTGCGCGCTTTACCAGCAGATGTCCGCCTTGATCCAGCCCCAGGTCACCGAGCTCGACCGAGTCCCGCTCAGACTTGGTCATGCGTAAGACTTGCTGATGGTCGTGACAAAAGCATCAATGGTGTCAAATCGATCAATGGCGCGGGTTAGCAGTGCATATTTTTCGGTGCGACCTGGCCGCCATACCTTTAGTCCTTCGAGGTCCAGCAACGGCCTTACCTGTGGATCATCGTAGGACATTGACAGCAGGAGCTCACGAAAGTGCGCAATGGTTTTCTCAGGTGCACCGTCCAGCACGGTAAAATTGCAGTGATCATATTCATCGGTCTGCGCAAGAATGCGCGTGCTGTTCACTGGGATCGTGCCTTCTCGGGAGAACAGCAGGTGGTTGCCGTCAATCATGCACGCCGCATCGACGGTGCCTTCAATCAAAGCTTTAGCCGCGTGGCGCTCACCGCCGATATGATCGCCGTGTTTGCCGATCAATATATCGAACGTGCGCACAGTGAAATCTTTCTCCGGATCGAGTCCCGCTTCCGCCAGGTGTGCGAGCGGGATCAAGGTGGCCTGCGGTGAATCGGAAGCACCCACAGCGACGGTCTTGCCGCGTAATTGCTCGATTGACTGAATCAATGAGTCGCGACGCACAACGATCACGCTGGTAAGATCACAATCGGTGTCGCGCATAGCGATCGCTTCAATCGTGCGGCCCGTTCTGGCAGCAATGCGGTGGGCTTGCAACCATGCCAATGGGGAATTCCACGCCACGTGAAAGTGGCCAGCAAACTGTCCCTCCACCTGCCGTTCATAATTTGAGTACAAAATGTAATCGAAATCGAGGCCTTTCTCTGCGAACCACTTTTGAAAACCATCCCAGATGGTGACAACCTTCGGGTCGTACGCGACCGCTCCCAGCACTAATGTTTCGGACATGGAATGTTCTCTCAGAATATCGGCAGACCGCAAATGGCCTTGCCGATGAAGTCGTATAATTGATCTGTGGTTGGTGCCATGACGGTGCCCGCGCGGGCGTCGCGAAAGCGCCGTTCCACGCCCACTTCGCGGCGAAACGCAGCGCCGCCACAGACGCGCATGGCAGTATCCAGCACCTGGGTTGCTGATTCGCCCGATGCTGCCTTGCATTCCAATACGCGCAACATCATATCCTCGCGTTCCGTCTCCATCGCGTGCAGCGTGTCGAGCCACAAACAACGCGTCTGATCGGTAGTGATTCGCATCCGCGCCAGATAAGCCCGGATGGTAGGTAAATCACGCAGTGCCGAATCGAGATGCTCGTGGCGGATTGCCGCTGCATGGTCGCATGCAGCAGCCGTCGCGCCTTCCATCAGTCCGATGCCGGTTGCGGCTGTCATCACATTGAAGATCGGCAACACGGTATTTAGCATGATGGCAAGACCATCACCATCTTTGCCAAGCAGGCTGGATTCGGGTACCACGACATTCTGTGCGGTTACCGGCGTAGAATCATTTCCGCGCAGCCCCAGGCCATCGAAGCTACCCGCTATCGAAATGCCGCTGCTGTTTTTCGGTACCAGCCAGATCGTGCTAGCCCCCGTGGCGCCGACAGGTTGACTCGACCACACATACAACGTCGCGTGATGCGCCGATGTGACCCAACTCTTCTTCCCGTTCAGGTGAACGCCATCCCGGTCGCGGCTAGCTGTGCCAACCGGTGCCCAGAAGTGGCTGCGCGAGCCTGTCTCAGAAAATGCCAGGGTACCTAGTTGGCGGCCCTCTGCGAGCTGCTTGCGCGCCGTTTCGGAACCATATTTCTCGATCACGGCCGCCGCTGCGTAGTGCATACAGGTCACCATCGCGGTCGAACCGCACTCGCGAGCGAGGCGTTCGACAACCAGCGCGGCAGCGCGCGATCCTTCACCCATACCCCCCAGGTGCCTGGCGCTAATCAGCCCAAGCAATCCGGTGTTACGCAGGGCATTAACCGCTGCTTGCGGAAATACACCGGTTCTGTCAACTTCGGCCGCGTTCTTTGCCACCACTTCCGTGGCAATCTTTTCTACAATATCAAGATAGTTAGCCATAAGCTTCCTGTAGGTGCGGTCTTCAGTAGCCGCAGTTGTTCAAGTTCGGCGGTGATCAGTGGTTGGTTATATCATCAATTTCGGTGCGAGACCGCCGTAAATTGTGCTTTGCCCCAACCGGATTGATTGATGAGGTATTTTAACGTACGTTATCCTGATCATAAAATGATTCGTAATTTCAGGCAGGTTTCTCAGTAATGAAGGCGATTGTCGATTGGATTCCTGGGGTTTGTCGGATTTAAAACAGATTTGCCAACGCCTTTTTTGCATCGATACATCTGGTAAATTCACCAGACTAAGCGTCAAAAATTAATTTTTCCGAATGGAGAGTACTGTTACTATATCTGACCAGTCGCAACGAGATTGCTTGGCATGTTCTAAGCGATTGAGAACGAAGGAGAGAATGATATGAAAACTTTAGCAACAAGCCTATGTAGCGGTTTTATTATTGTGCTTTTATTGCATCCTGTCGGGCTATGCAAATGGAACGATTGGTCCAATCCGTCCTCTTTTCCGCGATAAGGCACATTGATCATTCGTTCGGTATACTCAAACGACAAAAACTTTGCTGTCGATCTTTAATGCTTGACCTTTAAACGAGGTGGACTTCATGGAAATTTCTATGATCGTAATTCTGGTTGTTTTAGCGATGCTGGTTTTTTATGTCATTGCCATTTTTAATAATCTGGTTGCTAAGCGTAATCGCTATAAAAATGCATTTGCCCAAATCGAAGTACAGCTTAAACGGCGTTATGATTTGATTCCTAATCTGATTGAAACCGCCAAAGGTTACATGAAGCATGAAAGCGTAACGCTGCAGGCGGTGATCGCAGCGCGAAATGCTGCGGCTAGCGGCTTGGCAGCGGCGGCTTCTGATCCCGGCAATGCAGGCGCGATGAAAAAACTCGTCGGGGCGGAGGGTGCTTTAGCTGGCGCGATGGGCAGGTTTAATGTGGTGATGGAAGCTTATCCTGATCTCAAGGCCAACCAGAATATGATGCAATTGAGTGAAGAACTAATCAGTACGGAAAATAAAGTTTCCTTTGCTCGCCAGGCTTTTAATGATCAGGTCATGGAATATAACACCTATAAGCAATCGTTCCCTCCGCTGGTATTTGCCGGTATGTTTGGTCATGCTCAGGATGCGTCATTGTTGGAATTCGAAGACAGCGCTGAAATTCAGGCGGCGCCTAAGGTATCTTTCTGATCTACACTCACTCGGTAAATTATGAATTTCTTTAAGGCACAGGATCATGCCCGGCAAAGCACCTTCAAACTGGTCGTGCTGTTTTCTCTGGCAGTGTTTGCCTTGATCTTGTTCACCAATTTACTGGTGATGTTTGCACTGGGCTATGTCAATACAGACCAATTAACGGCAGAATCCTTTGCGCAACAATTTGATGGGCAGACTTTCCTGTTGATAGGTTCTGGCGTATTGGTAACGGTTCTTTTTGGCAGCTTATACAAGATCAATAGCCTTGGCGGCAGTGGTGCCAAGGTTGCCGAAATGATGGGCGCTGAATTAATTGTTGCCAGTGGCGGGGATATTAATAAACAGAAAGTACTTCATGTAGTAGAAGAAATGGCCATTGCCTCCGGCACCCCGGTGCCGCCGGTTTATTTACTGCCCGAGGATAGTATCAATGCCTTTGCCGCAGGCAATTGTCCCAGTAATGCGGTGATTGGGATAACCCGTGGCTGTATCGAGAAATTGAGCCGGGACGAGTTGCAAGGCGTCATAGCCCATGAATTCAGCCATATCCTGAATGGTGATATGCGCCTGAATATTCGCTTGATCGGTATCTTGCATGGCATCCTGCTCCTCGGCATCATTGGTTATTATCTGTTGCGTGTGGGGGGGCATTCCAGGAATTCTAAAAATAATGGCGGTATCGTATTTCTTGCCTTGGGACTTATTGTCATTGGTTATGGCGGTACATTCTTCGGCAATCTGATTAAAGCCGCAGTAAACCGTCAGCGTGAATATCTGGCGGATGCCTCTGCGGTGCAGTTTACCCGTAATCCAGGGGGGGTAGCGGGGGCTCTAAAACGGATCGGCAGTGATGCCATGGGTTCAATCATACAAAATCCTCATGGAGTCGAGATTAGCCATGCGCTTTTTAGCGAAGGAATGGAACATTCATTTACTCGCTTATTTGCCACGCATCCGCCTTTGGAGAAACGGATACGCAATATTGAGCCGAACTGGAACGGGAAATTTGAATATAAACCGGTCATTGAAGTGCAGCTGAAACCCGCTGCTCAATCACAAGCTCAGGGCGTAAAGAAAGCGGCAGCATTAATGGCCGGGGCAGCCGCCGTGATGCGCAATGAAGGTTTTGTTGATCGTGTTGGCCAATTAAGTTCCGGTCAGATCGATTATGCTCAACAGCTATTAAGCGAGCTGCCAGCAGAAATTAAACAAGCCGCGCATAATCCCTTTGCCGCGCGCGCCTTAATCTATTTTATGGTGTTGGATAATGACCCGGAAATGCGCCAACAACAATTGCAATATTTAGCATCAGCGGCTGACGAGGGTGTTTACGCAGAAACAATAAAACTGGTGAAAAAAATTCCGCAGCTGGCGCTGGCACATCGGTTACCTTTACTGGATATGGCCCTGTCTACCTTGCGCCAACTTTCAAAACGACAATATCTTGTATTCAAAGATAATCTTAATGCGCTGGTCGCCATGGATGACAAGATTCTTTTATTTGAGTGGTCGCTCCAGAAAATTCTTTTCCACCATCTGGACGTGGTATTCGGTCAGACGAGCAAACAAAAAACAGGCCAGCTGAGCTTAAAGCAAACGCAACCCGCCTGTGCGGTGGTTCTATCTTTTCTGATTTACGCCGACAAACAGCAGGGGATGAGTAATGAAGCCGTATTTGCTGCCGCCAGAGAGAAACTGGAAGGCTTGGATATTGAATTGTTACCCGTCACTGAAATCAGCCTGGATCAGGTTGGCGAATCACTGGATCAGTTAGCCAGATTAACACCGTTAAAGAAACCCCTGTTGTTAAAGGCGTGTGCCAAAGCGATTGTTGCTGACCAGCAGATAACAGCCGCCGAAGTTGAATTGTTTCGTGCCATTGCAGACTTGATCGACTGCCCAATGCCGCCCCTTGTGGCTTGAATGGTTATTGGATACCGCTAAAAATTTAAATTTCCTCATGCAGTTTTGGTATCTTTCTTTGTACGATTATCAATTAAATACTGGCGAAGTTGTCTTTCTTCACGCATCAAACTTGCTATCTCACGCTTATTCTCTCTGGTCTCTGTATTTATTTTCAGCCAGATCGATTACTTGATTTCAGCCAAATTCGTAATTCGCGACCTGATCGTTCGCAGTAACAGCAGTAAATCTAGCGGGTTAAAGTCCCGTCAGGGGAATTGTCCGTACGTCTCGGTAGCATGAGGAAGCGGCGTCGTGGTAACACAGGGTCGTGAGTTTCCACACAGCAAAAGAGCAGGCCGTAACGCAAGTGAACCTACACGTAGCCTCGCACACATTGGGGTCAGCTCTCGGTTGCGGCTTGGCAATGTCGCACAATCGAGCGGGTGTGAATCCCGCCTTGCGCCCCAAGCCAAGTATCTAGCCTTGCAGGCAATCCAGCAATGGGCTGCTTGATACGTAGGCAAGAAAGCAGGCGAGGCGCAATGGTAACGGATAAAGCCGACCGTGAAGGATGAAGTCCCGAAATGACCGCATTGGAAGTGGCCGATGGTTTCGCGACACCAGCAGGCAATAGCAGACACGGCGCGGAGTAGAAAGGGCAAGGCGTGTTTGACCGCCCGGGATCTAAGGCCGTATCGAGCCTGACATAACGATTGTGCGGTAACCAAGGAGACCCCGGCATCGGCGCAGAACATTGCGCACCCTCCGACAAGTGTAAAGAGCGAGGGAGAGGGCGGAGGCGCTGGGGAGAGCGTAGCGAGGGGCCCGGAGGTGCCCATAGTAGCGATGAACGCCGGTAATTCGGCGGGAGCGAAGGGGCGCCAGTTTGAGATAGAGAATAAGGGAAACATGCCCCGACACCGAGCGGACTATGCGCATGACCACACAACTTATCTGGACCTCGTATATTGACACTGCCAGCAAAAAGCACTGCAATAGTGGTGTTGAGCAGGAGAACCGCAAGACATCGGGTTGGACACTAGGTCTATGAATCTGTGGGTCAGATAGGTGCTGCGGTTCATTTCTCGTTCAACCTAAAAAAATCAGTTGAACATGTGCCTACCAATAATTTTCAGCATAGAATCGATAGCCGGTTTTTAGTTTAACCTGCGAATTAGTTTTCAGAGTGAAGACAATTTGGAGGTTTTAAGAAAGAACCTTTTAGATATTTCT
>JAUXRH010000235.1 GCA_030682075.1 Nitrosomonas sp. | reverse complement strand
GCGGCTTGCCTGCTTACCCCGTTTCGTCACCATACTTCGTTGCTCACAAAAAATATTCCCTTACCTATCCATCATATGCTGCGTCAATATTTTTTATTCGCGCCTGGTCTTGTTTAGAACTCTGAATTTTTAGAGGTGCCCGAATGATTAAAGCTGCCTTTAATACAGAGAAACAGCTGTTGCGTCTGTTAATCGACCACTGGGTTGTGGATGACGATATTCCCGTCCCAGCACCACTTTAAAAGCAAATTGCGGCCGTTGTTTCCAGCCTGAGAAATGCGGCTCCTTTTCACCCATTGGGCGCTGCGCATCACAAACGCGAGGAAACCGCTCAAAGATATGTCGATACAGCTCTTTGCGCTTCCAGTAACGCACATGAATGGCATCCGGGCCGAACCAGACAGGCGCCTGCTCATAAAGTGAAAACTGTTTGCTTGACGCCATATCGACCAACCCACCATGCACCGCCCTGGCCCGTTCAACAATCTCACCTCGCGACAACCGGCAAGATGGAAAGAATAAGGCGCGAAAGATTTTGTAGTGCCACTCGGATAGAGACTCAATCGACTGGATCGGTAGATTTGTCATGACGATATGGGTTTCCTGTCTCTGCAACCGATCGACACACCCGTTGACCCATTTCAGGATCTGCTCTGGCATATATCCGTATGGAATATCGTTTCCAATATCAGTCAAAAAGGCATAGGTTGGTCGTGCATCAGTCGCTTCCAGATGCGGCCACACACCACTGGCGGTAATGCCTGGCAGTTGACGCATCAGCATCTGGCTCGTCTGACCATAGGAACGACCATGGCCGGCAACAACCAGCACATCACTGGGTTCACCGCAACGATGTTGCATAAGCTGGATCACCGTGCGTAGCGATAAGGTCAGGTTGCTGGCACCCAGCAGAACAATCCGGTTTCCTGTCCGTGGTTGTTGAGTTCGGTGAGGCACATGATTGCTCATTATTTCACTCAACTTTATCTCACTTGGCATCGTGTCGACAAATTCACATTTATATTGGCGCTATCTTCTGACAAGTCTGACTCAGCACCCCGGAAGTTATATGTTGCTCTAACTCAGTCGCTTTTTCAGAGAGCGAATTACCTCATTATGAAAGTAACCCGCGAGCAGCGTAAAACGCAAGACAAGCCCGCAGCTATGCCGGAGAACTGCCTTGTTTATTTAAATCGGTTTGAGAATTAGCTATAGGGCACCGCTAAAAATCCATATTTGCGAGCAGCCGCTTTGCGGCTTGCCTGCTTACCCCGTTTCGTCACCATACTTCGTTGCTCACAAAAAATATTTCCTTACCTATCCATCATATGCTGCGTCAATATTTTTTATTCG
>JAUXRH010000261.1 GCA_030682075.1 Nitrosomonas sp. | reverse complement strand
CTTTGTCCTTCAAGCGTTGTTGCAACTCAAATTTCTCTTCGATTGTCAGCGAATCAGCAGGACGAGCCCAAGGTTGTATGAGTCCATCACGCCCTGCCAGGCGATCAGCGAGCACGCCCACGGTCAGTGCATAAAAATCTGAATTATTGTAACGTTTGATAACAAAGAAATTACGGGTCATTAAAAATGCCGGGCTGTCAGAGCCGGTCATCATGTTGAGTACGGCATTTTTTTCTGGGCGGGGAAATGCTTGTCCTTTGGGTCGGACAAAGCCTAACTTTTCCCATTCGGCCAATGTCTTGGTTTGATCTTCATATTGCAGGCCATTTGCTGGCAGCTTGACTTCATAGCCCCAGGTTTCTCCCGAACGCCAGCCATTTTCTTTCAAAAGATTGGCGGCTGTGGCCAGTGCATCGGGAATTGAATTCCAGATATCCCGGGTACCATCCTTGTCCATATCAGTGGCATAGGCCAGATAGCTGGTTGGGATGAACTGGGTATGTCCCATCGCTCCGGCCCAGGAGCCCATGAGTTCATGGGTGGATATATCGCCCGATTGCAAAATCTTCAATGCCGCAATAAGCTGGGTTCGAGCAAATTGTTTGCGCCGATTATCCGCATAGGCCAGGGTTGCGAGGGATCGGGGTACGTAATGGAGTCGACCGGTGTTTTTTAGCGCTGCGCCATAATTGGATTCAACAGACCAGATGGATAGCAGCGTGGCACGATCAACGCCAAACTGTTGCTCAATGGCGGCCAGCGTTTGCGCATGTTGCCTGGCCATGCGCAGGCCATTGTTGATACTTAAGGGATTGACTCTGGCGTCAAGATAATCCCAAATCCTGCTGGTGAATTCAGGTTGATAATTTGCTTTTCTGAGCACATCCGCGTCAGGTGCAGTTACCCCTTTAAATGCTTCCGTATAGGTTGATTGCTTAATGCCGTCTTTAGCCGCAGTGCTGTAGAAATCAGTTACCCATTTCTGGAAGTTTGTGTCTGCGCTTGCGTTGAAAGGTATCCAGTTCAAAATAACGATAGTAGATACGATGCCAAGTCTGAATATTATCCATTCAAAATGTTTCACGAGATTTATCCTGTAGAAGTTTTTTAGTGGTGTCTTTATGTATGGTATCTAGCATAACTTTGTTTTATCGACATTACACCTTGAATATTGTTCATGGGCACGTAATAATTTCATGGCGGACTTTAAGCTTATGATGTATAGATTGTTATCGTTTTATCGAGTGCGGAATTGATTGGCGATACTTTTTAAATTGGTTGATGGATGGCACTTGAAATGACCAGAAAGTAAAGGGCACCTCTAAAAATCCAGATTTCGTCACAACACTTTGTTACTCGCAAAAAATGTTTCCTTACATATCAAACATATGCTGCGTCACCATTTTTTACTCGTGCCTCGTTTTGTTTAGAACTTTGAATTTTTAGAGGCGCCCTAAAGTGATTAAAGAGGACAAAACTGTGAAGAATAACTTCAAGGCGGCATTCAAGCTTGTATTGATCCATGAAGGAGGCTGGGCAGATCATCCGAAGGATCCGGGTGGCGCAACGATGAAAGGAGTCACGCTGGCGGTATATCAACGTTACTTTGGCGCAGACAGAAGTAAGGATGATCTGCGTAACATCACGGATGCGGAGCTGGAGCAAATCTATCGTACCGGTTACTGGAACAAATGCCGCTGTGATGAACTACCCGCAGGTGTCGACTATGCGGTTTTTGACGCTGCGGTGAATTCGGGACCGGGGCGCGCGGTAAAATGGCTGCAAGCTGCGATAGGAGTCAGTCAGGATGGCAGTATAGGCGCTAAAACACTATCCAGAATTGAGGCGCGGAACCCGGCCAGCATCGCGAATGACCTATGCGACTGCCGCCTGACTTTCCTGCGCAACCTCGCTACCTGGATTACCTTTGGCAAGGGATGGGAGCGTCGTATTGAAGGAGTGCGTGCTGCGGCTATCGCCTTGGCCGGAGGGGGTAGTCCAGATATCGAGATTCATACGCCATCCGTTGATTACAGAATTGTCAAAAGGGGCTCCACCGGGCACTGGGTAAGAAAACTTCAGCAAGCGCTTGAAATTCAGGTTGATGGAAAGTTTGGCAGCGACACCGAGACGGTCCTTAAAGCCTGGCAGCAAAAAAATGGATTGGAACCTGACGGTATAGCGGGCCGTAATACCTATCGCTCACTCGGTTTACTTGCCTGACAGCATAATACTGATGCGGGTACTCTTCATTTCATTCTGGTCAATGGATAAGGTGCCGCCATATACCTGAATAATATCGCGGACAATTGCTAAACCAATGCCATGACCCGGTATTGACTGATCCGCGCGAACACCCCGTTCCAGAATTTTTGCTATTTCATCACGTTTGATGCCTGGGCCATCATCCTCTATTCGAATAATGACATGACGCTGTTCATAGTTCGCTGACAGCGTGATGGCATGATGGCACCATTTGAAAGCATTATCGACGAGATTGCCGAGCAATTCCATCAGATCCCCTTCGTCGATGCGCAGACTGATGGTGCGATCTATTGCAATAGTTACTTGCGGTTGTTTGTTGTGATGGGCCTTTCTGACGGTGTTAACAATTTTGTCGGCGATAGGACGTAAGGCGACAAGACGCATGCCGGGCGAGCTGCCCGCCGTTGCTGCACGGCGTAATTGATATTGAACGATATTGTCCATACGGTCGACTTGTTCGTTGATGGTCAATCTCTTTTTTTGTTCGTCTTCTTCAGTGCTTATTGCGCCACGCAGAATCGTCAGCGGTGTTTTAAGGCTATGTGCCAGGTCAGCTAACCCATTACGATAACGTTTCTGTTGTTTACGTTCGTGATTAATCAGTGAGTTAATACTGTCAGTCAGTTGTTTCAATTCGCGCGGATAAATACCCTTCATATTTTCCTGCTGACCAGATTCAATGGAGGCCAGCTCGGATGAAACCAGACGCATGGGGCGTAACCCCCAACGTAATACCAGCATTTGAGTGATTAATAGTAACAATGCCATGATACTTAACCATCCCCACAGATCTTCACGATAGCGTTCTATTTGCGCATCAAACAGTTGGGTGTCTGTGACAACAGTAAAAGTGAGGGGATACGTGCCGGATTCTATGATCCATGCAACCCCAAAACTATAAATAAAATAAGTGTCTTTACCTATTATTATTTGCGCAAACCTTTTGGTTCCCTTTTTTAAGGGTGCTTGAGCCGGGATTTGTTTATTTAAAGCGGAAGTGGATTGCCAGGTGATTGTTTTCGTTTGATCAATGATAAAAGCGTAAGTGCCAGAATCTGGCCGACTTAACTCACTATCAAGTAAATTAGACGGCATATACAAAGTGCCCTGTTCGTCGACTTCCGCATCGCCCATCAATAAGAGAATCCGTGCCCACATGTGATCCTGTACACCTAAACGCGCACTGTCATAAAAAGCGCGATCCAACGTGACCGCGATACCGACAATAAAAACCACGAGCACCAGCGTGGCACTAAACAGGATGCGCTGGTTTAGAGACATTATGGCGTAGGATTTAAGGTGAAGCGGTAACCACGGCCACGCAGTGTTTCAATCGGGTGAAAATTTCCCTTTGGATCCAGTTTGCGCCGTAACCGCCCGACCATGACTTCAAGTACGTTGCTGTCACGGTCTTCATCGTGAGGATAAAGATAATCGGTTAATGTGTGTTTGGAAAGAACCTCTCCCTTATGACGAACGAGCAGTTCGAATAAACGATATTCGAAAGTCGTTAGGTCTATTTTGTTACCTTCGATACAGACGGATTGCGAATTCAGATCCAAGGTAACTGGACCAAATTTCAATATGGTATTCGGTGTTCCTGTTGCACGGCGTAGCAAGGCTTTGATTCTTGCTTTTAGTTCTTCCATCTGAAAAGGTTTGGCCAGGTAGTCATCTGCGCCTGTTTCCAAGCCGATGACTTTGTCCTGCCAACTATCTCTTGCCGTCAATACGAGGATGGGTAATGAGCTGCCTTGTTCACGCAGGGTTCTAATAACGTCTAAACCAGAGATGCCGGGTAAGCCGATATCGATGATGGCAGCATCCAATGGGTATTCACTGGCAAAGAACAGGCCATCTTTTCCATTACTGCAGGTGTCTATCATGTAGCCATCATTTTCCAGCTGTTGACGAATTTGCATTTGTAGTCGAATTTCATCTTCGACAAGCAGGATACGCATAGGGTATTAACGAGAAGATATGATAGTTCCATCGGCGGCATTAACGGAAACGATATGCACAGTACCTCTGTTACTGAGGATCTTGATGTGGTAAGCGTTATCCACAAGGTTTATTGCCAGCACGCGCCCGTTGATAAGTTGTTGTGCAATGGCGATGGCGGCTCGTTCAGAGATGCCGCCTTGTTGGTTGCTTGTCTGATGAAAGTATGAGGAGTGGCTTTTCCAGCCAGCAACCACGTGAGGTATAAAGCTGGCCATTAAGAGTACGGTTAACAGCAGATATCGACAAAATATTTTCATTGTAAGACGACCGTGCAGAATAGGAAAGAAAGGTTTGGTGAAGTCAAATAACTATGGGGCACCTCTAAAAATTCAGAGTTCTAAACAAGACCAGGCGCGAATAAAAAATATTGACGCAGCATATAATTGATATGTAAGGAAATATTTTTTTGTGAGCAACGAAGTATGGTGACGAAACGGGGTAAGCAGGCAAGCCGCAAAGCG
The DNA here is from genome assembly GCA_030682075.1 of Nitrosomonas sp. Taxonomy (GTDB): domain Bacteria; phylum Pseudomonadota; class Gammaproteobacteria; order Burkholderiales; family Nitrosomonadaceae; genus Nitrosomonas. The sequence continues at coordinate 2,640 of JAUXRH010000261.1, read as the reverse complement.
GCTGCTCGCAAATATGGATTTTTAGAGGTGCCCTATGAGCTTTCACCAGATATCGCATTAGTAGCGTAGCATAAAGCGGGTATTTCCTGTATTAATATCCAAGCCGACATTTGGAGGATAACCGTAAGGTTGATTTGGATAATAGTGGTTATAACCGGGAACATAGTCATATCCGGGCTGAGAATATTGGCGGTTGTAATAGCCTCTGGGTTGAATATAGACTTGGTTGTATACAATATGATTATGTCTCCGTGAGTGTTTGTGCTGTTTATAATGTGATTGATTGTAGCCGCGACCAGGTCGGTCGTAATGAGATGAATGGCCATAATGGTGACCCTGCCTGTGGTGATCTCTTCCTGCCATGGCGACAGTTGGCATCGCCAGAATGAATCCTAATAACATAACGCTTAAAAGATTTGTTGATGTTTTTATCATGGTTTTCATTTGATAACTCCTGGTATTTGATCAATCAGATTCGGTTCTGATGGTGATCACTTTACAAAAGAGATACTGAATGGAAGCTGAATGAAGTGAGGATACTGAGAAGATCAGTAAGAAAGGTGTTGCTAAAGTTTCTATCCGGTTTGCTGAAAGCAGGAATGGATCTGTTACAAGTTAACCGAGATGATGAACATGGCCAATGTAATTTCTTATAAACACCAAAAAGATATCTGGCGTCCCCAAGGGGATTCGAACCCCTGTACTCACCGTGAAAGGGTGATGTCCTAGGCCTCTAGACGATGGGGACTAAAGGGCTTCAGTTTAAACGATTATACTATAGATCACTAAATATAATCTGGTGGAGATAAGCGGGATCGAACCGCTGACCTCTTGCATGCCATGCAAGCGCTCTCCCAGCTGAGCTATACCCCCTTGATCAAAAGGAAGCTGGATTATACTGAGGCGAAGTATCAATGTAAAGTGAAGATCAATCAGGGAAGCTGGTTATACGGCTATTCATGCGATTGAGCGTTTCTTCACGACCAAGTAATTCGAGTACAGCAGCAATCGAAGGGGTGTGCGCTTCACCCGTTACCATAACCCGTAACGGCATCGCGAGCATTGGAAGCTTCATTCCATGTTCTATGGCTGTTGTTTTAATTTCATTCTGAATCACGTCATGATTCCATTCAATCGTGGAAAATTTGTCAATTAAGCTGATCAGTACAGGTTTTATTTCATTGTTAAAATGCTTTTCTTTAAGCGTATCGTCAGGTTCGAGTGAGCGGAAGAAATATACTGCCGCGTCAGCGAGTTCCTCTATCGTATTCACTCTTTCCTTAAGTAAATTTACTACTTGAATTAAATCAGGTCTCGTGGTGACTTCGCATCCATTTCTCTCAAGAAAAGGAAGCGTCAGTGTTGCCAAATGCTGCGGATCCACTGTTTTGAGGTAATGTTGGTTAAGCCAACTTAATTTTTCAGGATTAAATCTTGCGGGTGAATTATTGATGGAGGCAAGGTCGAACCATTCAACCAGCTGATTACGGCTAAATATTTCTTCATCACCATGAGACCAGCCGAGTCTTGCCAGATAATTTATTAATGCATCGGGTAAATAACCGTCTTCACGATACTGCATGACAGAAACTGCACCATGACGTTTGGATAAACGTTCACCGTCAGTACCCAGAATCATGGGTACATGCGCATATTGCGGTAATGGGGCACCGAGTGCTCTAAGTATATTGATTTGGCGTGGCGTATTGTTGATATGATCATCGCCCCGAATGACATGACTGATATTCATATCCAAGTCATCCAGCACGACACCGAAGTTATAAGTGGGTATGCCATCGCTACGTAACAGGACGAGATCATCGAGTTCATTATTGGCAACTGCGATTTTTCCTTTGACCAGGTCAGTGAATACCACATGACCTTCCGTCGGGTTTTTGAAACGAACGACGGGTTTGATCCCGGCTGGCGGTGTTTGTTTTGAATCACGCCAACGTCCGTCATATCTTGGCTTAAGGCCCGCAGCACGTTGTTGTTCACGCATCGTATCCAGTTCTTCTCTGCTGCAATAACAATGATAGGCTTGATTATTCCGCAGCAACTGTTCGGCGACCTCGTGATAACGTGTTAACCGTTCCATTTGATAGAATGGGCCTTCATCATAATCAAGGCCGAGCCATTCCATTCCATCAAGTATGGCTTGCGTTGACTGTTTCGTTGAACGTTCACGATCAGTATCTTCAACGCGTAAGATAAATTTTCCACCGTGTTTTCGTGCGTAAGCCCACGAAAACAAGGCGGTGCGCGCGCCACCAATATGTAAATAGCCAGTGGGGCTGGGAGCAAAACGAGTGCGTACCGTCATAATAAGATTGTATTTATTTATGCTGATTGAGAAGGTAGATGATTTTACGCGATTATGTTGTGCGAGTGTTTGAAGTAGCCTGATCGATTCAGATTCTTTTCAGTCCCTATGCTTTAACTTTGATTGACGTTCAGCATTGATTAGGCGATGCGCATGAAATAGAAAATTATAGGGCACCTCTAGGAGTCTGTCGGATAGGCATTGCTTCGATCGATCGGGTGGATTATTACTGGCATATTGAATGATAAATAGTGATTAAAGTGGTTTTTTAATTTCATTGAATAGCCTTTTACATGAGTCCGGTGGGACTTCTATGG
>JAUXRH010000226.1 GCA_030682075.1 Nitrosomonas sp. | reverse complement strand
ATGGCTAAGGAAAAATTCGAGCGGACCAAACCGCACGTAAACGTAGGAACGATTGGACACGTTGACCACGGCAAGACCACCTTGACTGCTGCGATCACCACCATTTTGTCGAAGAAATTTGGCGGAGCGGCCAAGAAGTACGACGAGATTGACTCTTCACCCGAAGAGAAGGCGCGTGGCATCACCATCAACACCGCGCACGTCGAGTACGAGACCGCCAAGCGTCACTACGCACACGTCGACTGCCCGGGCCACGCCGACTACGTCAAGAACATGATTACCGGCGCAGCGCAAATGGACGGCGCAGTGCTGGTTGTCTCGGCTGCTGACGGTCCCATGCCCCAGACCCGTGAGCACATCCTGCTGGCGCGTCAGGTTGGCGTGCCATACATCATCGTCTACATGAACAAGGCCGACATGGTCGACGACGCCGAGCTGCTCGAGCTTGTCGAAATGGAAGTGCGTGAACTGCTCGACAAGTACGACTTCCCGGGTGACGACACCCCCATCATTATCGGTTCCGCCCTCAAGGCCCTCGAGGGCGACCAGAGCGACATTGGCGAGCCCAGCATCCTCAAGCTGGCCGATGCCCTCGACAACTACATTCCCGAGCCCGAGCGCGCCATTGATCGCCCGTTCCTGATGCCCGTGGAAGACGTCTTCTCCATCTCCGGTCGCGGCACCGTTGTGACCGGTCGTGTCGAGCGTGGCATCGTCAAAGTGGGCGAAGAGATCGAAATCGTCGGCATTGTTCCCACCGTCAAGACCACCTGCACCGGCGTTGAAATGTTCCGCAAGCTGCTTGATCAGGGTCAGGCTGGCGACAACGTTGGCGTACTGCTGCGTGGTACCAAGCGAGAAGAAGTTGAGCGAGGGCAAGTTCTGGCAAAGCCGGGCAGCATATCGCCGCATACTAAATTTGCAGCTGAAATATATGTACTGAGCAAGGATGAAGGTGGTCGGCACACGCCATTTTTTCCTGGATATCGCCCGCAGTTTTACTTTAGGACGACAGATGTAACCGGGGCTATTGAGTTGCCGACGGGGACGGAAATGGTGATGCCTGGTGATAATATCTCGGTTTCGGTAAACTTGATTGCTCCGATTGCAATGGAAGAAGGTTTGCGATTTGCGATACGTGAAGGCGGCAGAACTGTCGGCGCTGGCGTGGTAGCAAAAGTAATAGAGTGATTTGGCAGGATAAAGGCTAGGGGTTCAGTGATATAATCATTAGCTCTGAATCCCGAGTCCATAAACCTGAGGATAAATGAACATGCAAAGCCAGAAAATAAGAATACGACTAAAAGCTTTTGATTATCGATTAATTGATAAATCGGCAATTGAAATTGTTGAAACAGCGAAGCGTACAGGAGCAGTAGTTAAAGGCCCTATTCCGCTGCCAACAAGAATTGAAAGATTCGATGTGCTGCGATCACCGCATGTTAATAAAACATCTCGAGATCAGTTTGAAATTCGTACGCATCTACGACTTATGGACATAATCGACCCAACAGATAAAACAGTAGATGCTTTGATGAAGTTAGATTTGCCGGCGGGTGTTGATGTTGAAATTAAGTTATAAAATAATTTTTAACTATTTCAGCGTTTTATTGCAGAAATCTTAACCAATTAATTTCAAACTAACAGAAAATATCCAATACCCAAATAATAAGGCTAGAAAATGAGCTTAGGACTAATAGGTCGCAAGGCTGGTATGACGCGAATTTTTATCGAAACAGGTGACAGTCTTCCTGTTACTGTTGTTGATGTATCAAATAATCGTGTTTCACAAATTAAACAACCCAAAAAAGATGGTTATTCCGCAGTACAAATTGCATATGGGACGCGCCGTCCTAGCCGTGTAAATAAGCCGGCGACCGGACATTTTAGAAAAGCGGGCATTGAGGCTGGCAATATTCTTAAGGAATTCCGAGTGTTAGAGGATGAGCTCGCAGGCTTGGAAAGAGGGAGCAGTGTTGGAATTGATATATTCCAAATTGGGCAAAGAGTTGACGTAACTGGGATATCAATTGGTAAAGGCTATGCGGGTGTTATTAAGCGCCATCATTTTTCATCTAATCGCGCTACTCATGGTAATTCAAAGGCTCACAGGAAAGCTGGTTCTATAGGTATGGCACAGGATCCTGGAAGAGTATTTCCGGGTAAGCGTATGTCTGGCCATATGGGCGCTCAGCGATGCACGGTTCAGAATCTTGAAATTATTAAAATAGATATTGTAAGGAATTTGCTGCTGATTAAAGGTGCCATTCCAGGCTCTAAAGGTGGGGATGTCTTAATAAAGCCGTGTGTAAAGAATAAAATTACAGAGAAAAGTGGGAAACAAAGTAATAAGGTGGGTAAGTAATGGAACTTAATCTTATCAGTGAAAATAATCAAAAGACGGGTAATATAACTGTTTCAGATTCATTATTTGATCGTTTCTATAACGAAGCGTTAGTACATCAGCTGGTCACAGCGTATTTGGCAAATGCTCGCTTCACAAATCGTGCTCAAAAAGATCGCTCAGAGGTTTCGAAATCGACTCGTAAGCCATGGAAACAGAAAGGTACTGGGCGAGCTAGAGTGGGGGCAGCTTCGAGTCCTTTGTGGCGTGGCGGTGGACAAATTTTTCCAAATAGACCTGATGAAAATTATACTCATAAAGTAAACCGTAAAATGTATCGTGCAGGTATAAGCACTATCTTATCTCAATTAATTCGCGATGATAGGCTTCTGATTATTGATACTCTTTTGGTCAATGATCCAAAAACGAGCGCTCTTTTAACTCGGCTAAAAAAATTAGGTTTGGAAAATGTAATGATTGTTACGGGTGGAACAGACAGAAATCTATATCTGTCTGCAAGGAATATACCCAATGTCAAAGTAGTAGAAGCAAATTTTGCTGATCCCTATAACTTACTTCGTTATGAGAAAACGCTGGTAACTGTCGATGGAATTAAAAAGTTCGAGGAATTAATGGCATGAACAAAATAGCCTTCAATAAGCACGAACGCTTAATGCAAATTGTTTTAGCGCCTCAAGTTTCCGAGAAAGCTACTTTTATTGGTGAAAAGTATAAACAAATAATTTTTCATGTAGCTAAAAATGCGACTAAATTAGAAGTTAAAGATGCTATTGAATTACTTTGGCAGGATCAAAAAGTAAAAGTTAATAGGGTTCAAATTGCTAACGTAAAAGGTAAGAAGAAACGTTTTGGTAAGTTTATGGGTAAGCGATCCGACTGGAAGAAAGCATATATAAGTATCAAGGAAGGAAAAGAAATAAATTTCACAGAGTTTTCTAAAGGGGAAACAAAATAATGGCATTGTTAAAAGTTAGGCCTACATCCCCAGGTCGTCGCGCTGTTGTTAAAATAGTAAATAAAGAATTGCATAAAGGGTCGCCATTCAGTCAGCTTACCGAGAAACAATCAAATACAGCTGGAAGGAATAACAGCGGTAGAATTACGACGAGACACAGAGGTGGTGGGCATAAGCAATTATATCGTAAGATCGATTTCCTGCGGAATAAGGATAATATAGAGGCTAATGTTGAGCGATTGGAATATGATCCAAATCGAAGTGCAAATATAGCTTTATTGTGCTACTCAGATGGTGAGCGCCGATACATAATTGCTCCTAAAGGTATTGCAGTTGGTATGAAATTGTTGAGTGGTTCAGATGCTCCGATAAAACCAGGAAATACATTACCTTTGCGTAATATTCCACTAGGAACTACTGTCCATTGTGTTGAAATGAAGCCAGGCAAAGGTGCGCAATTGGCACGGTCTGCTGGAACATCCATTCAGCTTCAAGCTAGAGACGGAGACTATACTCAATTACGTCTACGTTCCGGTGAAATTAGAAAAATTCATGTTGATTGTCGTGCAACCATTGGTGATGTAGGTAATGGGGAACATAACCTTCGTTCCATAGGAAAGGCTGGTGCAATGCGCTGGAGAGGCATTAGGCCAACGGTTCGTGGTGTTGTAATGAATCCTGTTGATCATCCTCACGGGGGTGGTGAAGGTCGCACTTCTGGTGGACGTCATCCTGTTAGTCCATGGGGTACACCGGCTAAAGGTTATAGAACGCGTGCTAATAAAAGAACTGATGGTATGATTGTACGTCGCAGATATTATAAAAAGGGGTAACATAATATGGCTCGCTCTATTAAGAAGGGACCATTTGTAGATTTGCATATCATTAAAAAGATTGATGCTGCTCGAGCAAGTAATGATAAAAGGCCCGTCAAAACGTGGTCTAGACGCTCAACTGTTATTCCTGATTTTATCGGGTTTACAATTGCGATACATAATGGCAAGCAACATATTCCGATATATATAACAGAGAATATGGTTGGTCATAAATTGGGCGAATTTTCTCTTACCCGTACATTTAAAGGCCATGCCGGCGACAAGAAATCCGCTGGTTCGAAAAGATAGGAGAAAAAGATATGCAAACAACGGCACTTTTAAGAGGTGTTAGATTATCAGAGCAAAAAGGACGTTTAGTTGCTGATCAAATTAGAGGTCTCGCTGTTGATAAAGCGCTTAATGTTTTATCTTTTAGCCCGAAAAAGGGAGCTGTTATTATTCGTAAACTTTTAGAATCAGCTATTGCAAATGCAGAGCATAATGATGGTGCAGATATTGATGAACTTAAGATATCTTCTATTTATATTGATCGCGGTTCATCAATGAAAAGAGTGAGTCCCCGAGCTAAGGGTCGTGGTAACAGATTAGTTAAGCCGACTTGCCATATATCGTTGACAGTTAGCGATTTTACTAAAACATTATAATTAAAAGGCACGATATAAACTATGGGACAGAAAATACATCCGACAGGTTTTCGCCTATCCGTGCAAAAAAACTGGTCTTCTAAATGGTATGCAAATAGTAAAAACTTTCCACATATGCTACAGGAAGACATAAATGTACGTGAATATCTATCTAAAAAATTGGCACATGCATCTGTAGGAAAGATCGTTATTGAGAGACCTTCAAAAAATGCCAGAATTACAATATATAGTTCTCGTCCTGGAGTTGTAATAGGTAAGAAAGGAGAGGACATAGAAATTCTACGTAATGAACTCCAAAAAATGCTTTGTGTTCCTGTTCATGTGAACATAGAAGAGATACGTAAGCCTGAAATTGATGCTCAATTGATTGCTGCAAATATTGCACAACAGCTTGAAAAAAGAATTATGTTTCGCCGCGCAATGAAAAGATCAATTCAGAATGCAATGCGGTTAGGTGCGCAAGGCATTAAGATTATGAGTTCTGGAAGATTAAACGGTATTGAAATTGCAAGGACTGAATGGTATCGCGAAGGAAGAGTTCCGCTTCATACATTACGTGCCGATTTGGACTATGGAACTGCCGTGGCCAAGACGACGTATGGGATTATCGGAATTAAAGTTTGGGTATTTAAAGGTGAGATTTTAGGGAAACAAGCCCAAGCTAATTTGCTTTTAGATTCGGAAACTAAACGCAATAACAAGAAGTCTACTTTACCTAAAAGTGAGAAATTTAAGGATTTGGGAGCTACTGATGCTGCAACCATCTAGAACAAAATATAGGAAGCAGCAGAAAGGTCGCAATACTGGAGTTGCCACACGTGGAGCGAAAGTAAGTTTTGGTGACTTTGGTTTGAAGGCTATTGGCCGCGGACGAATTACTGCAAGACAGATTGAAGCTGCGAGGCGTGCAATGACTCGTCATATTAAGCGCGGTGGTAGAATTTGGATACGAATATTTCCTGATAAACCGATATCTCAAAAACCTGCGGAAGTACGTATGGGAAAAGGAAAGGGGAATCCAGAATACTATGTCGCAGAGATTAAGCCTGGTAAAGTACTTTATGAAATGGATGGCGTTGATGAGAATCTGGCGCGTGAAGCATTTAGATTAGCCGCATCAAAACTGCCAATTCAAACAACATTTGTTAGTAGACTAATTGGTGGATAGATATGAAAGCCAGTGAATTAAGAGCAATGGGTGCAACCGAACTGCAAAAAGAATTATTAATTATGTTACGTACGCAATTCGGCCTCAGAATGCAAAAAGCCACCCAACAGCTTAGTAATACAAATCAATTACGTAACATACGCAAAGATATTTCAAGAGTAAGAACCATTATTACTGAGAAAGCTATTTAAAATGAATAAAGTTAAATTATCTCGTACCTTAAGTGGCAGAGTAGTTAGTGATAAGATGAATAAAACGATCACGGTTCTCGTAGAGCGAAAAGTTAAGCATCCTTTATACAGAAAAATAATTCTACGATCTAAAAAATATCATGCCCATGATGAAAGCAATGAATACGGCGAGGGAGACACTGTCATAATTGAAGAATGCCGCCCTTTGTCTAAGACTAAAACATGGAATGTAATTAAGCTAATTTCAAAGTGTAATGCGGCTTAAAAGTAATTCAAATTAAATTAATGACTTTCGGCACTTTATTTATAGATAAAAACGTTAATATTACGTTTCATTGTTTGCATTTATGTTACCGCTGATTTAAAATGATGAGTTGCGTGCATGGCGCTACAGCATGCTCATTATCTTAGATTTATGAGTTACTCATAACACCAGGGTAAAATTAGTATAATTAGTTTAAAGGCTGGATAATATGATTCAAATGCAATCAATACTTAAGGTGGCAGACAATACCGGAGCTCGTTCAGTTATGTGTATTAAGGTGCTGGGTGGTTCCAAGCGTCAATATGCTAGCATTGGTGATGTTATTAAAGTAAGTATAAAAGACGCGGCACCACGGGGGCGCGTTAAGAAAGGTGAGGTTTACAATGCTGTCGTTGTGCGCACAGCTAAGGGTGTTAGAAGAAATGATGGGTCGCTCATTAAATTCGACAATAATGCGGCTGTTATTTTAAATAATAAACTGGAGCCTGTTGGTACGCGGATTTTTGGGCCTGTAACTCGTGAACTACGTAATTCTCGCTTTATGAAGATAGTATCTCTGGCGCCTGAAGTTTTATAAGAGTTAATTGGAGATATTCGTGAGAAAGATAAAAAAAGGTGATGATGTAATTATTATTACCGGTAAGGACAAGGGAAAGCATTCATCCGTAACTAAGCTTATCGGTAGCGATAAATTAATAGTTCAGGGAATGAATAAAGTAAAGAAACATCAAAAACCCAACCCTGGGAATGGTACATCTGGTGGCATTGTTGAGATTGAGAAGGCGTTGCACATTTCCAATGTAGCAATTTATAATTTCTCTACTAAAAGAGCCGACAGAGTTGGTTTTAAGTTTGATGAAATGAAAGGAAAAATGCGTGTTTTTAAATCTACCGGTGAATTCATAGATTCATAGTTAAGAGGTTTACTCAATGGCTCGTTTGCAGGATTATTATCGAAAATCCATCGTTGAAAAGTTGATGGTTGATTTCAAATACAAATCGATAATGGAAGTCCCACGTATTATTAAGATTACTTTAAATATGGGTGTGGGTGAAACTACGGCTGATAAGAAAGTTATAGATCATGCGGTAAGTGATATGCGGAAAATAAGTGGACAGCAGCCTGTAGTTACTACAGCGCGGAAATCAATAGCTACCTTCAAAGTTCGTGAGGGGTATCCAGTTGGATGTAAAGTTACATTGCGTAGAGATCGAATGTATGAATTTTTAGATAGACTCATAAGTGTCGCGATACCACGTATCCGTGATTTTAGAGGGATATCAGGTAAATCGTTTGATGGACGCGGAAATTATAATATTGGTATTAAAGAGCAAATTATATTTCCTGAAATTGACTATGACAAAATTGATACTATACGTGGATTGAATATTACGCTAACCACAACAGCTAAAACAGATATAGAAGCTAAAGCCTTACTATCCGCCTTTAATTTTCCTTTTAAAAAATAATACCAGAATGGCAAAAATAGCTGTAATCAATCGTAATGAAAAACGTAAGAAGACCGTTGTGCAGTTTTCATTAAAGCGCGCTGAACTGTTTTTAGTTATCAATAATATTAATGCGTCAATAGAAGATCGATATATTGCACGTCAGAAGCTTCAGAAGCTGCCAAGAAACTCTAGTCCAGTTAGAGTTAGAAATAGATGTTCACTTACAGGTAGACCTCGAGGTGTATATTCGAAATTCGGCTTAGGGCGCTGTAAGCTCCGTGATTTCGCAATGAGTGGACATATTCCAGGCATTACGAAAGCAAGTTGGTAATTATATTCTGTCAATATTAAAAGGTTTTACATATGAGTATGAGTGATCCAATTGCAGATATGCTAACGCGTATACGCAATGCACAGCTTGCTGAGAAATTAACAGTAATTATGCCTTCGTCTAATCTCAAGATTGGTATTGCTAATGTTTTGAAAGATGAAGGTTACATTTTTGAATATAAAATTATTACTTTAGATAATAAAAAGAACTTGGAAATTGTACTTAAATATTATGCTGGCTCAGCTGTTATTGAAATGATCAAAAGAGTGAGTCGACCTGGGTTGAGAATTTATAAATCGTGTACGCAACTGCCAACTATAATGAATGGGATGGGCATTGCGATAATATCGACATCAAAAGGTGTGATGACAGAAAGAACAGCCTTAAAGAATGGCGTTGGTGGCGAAGTATTGTGTTTTGTTGCTTAGGATAAGATATGTCACGAATTAGCAAAAACCCCGTTATTATTCCTCAAAATGTTGAAGTTTTATTAAATGTCGAGTCGATAACCATAAAGGGGCCACTCGGCCAACTTATACAGAAGACAACTTCGGACACAATAATAGAAAGTGTTCGGAATACATTAATTGTTTCAGCAGCAAACGAGAGTAAACATTCTAATGCCATGTCTGGAACTATACGTTCATTAATAGCAAATATGGTTGAAGGTGTGTCAATCGGGTTTGTTAAGAAATTAACTTTAATTGGCGTTGGGTACCGTGCCCAAGTTGCTGGTGATAACTTGAATCTAAGTCTTGGATTTTCTCATCCGATTAGCTACAAAATGCCTGAAGGAGTTTTTGTTGAATCTCCGGTTCAAACTGAGATTATTTTGAAAGGCATTGACAAGCAAAAAGTTGGTCAAGTTGCTGCGGAGATTAGAGCATTTAGAAAGCCGGAACCATATAAAGGCAAGGGTGTTCGCTATGCGGATGAAGTTATTATATTAAAAGAAGCTAAGAAGAAATAATCACACTAATTATGCAGAATTTAATTGAAAGAAGAAAACGTAGGTCGATTAGTACTCGTGCAAAAATATCAGAACTGCATTACATCCGACTGACAGTGCACCGTACAAATGCACATATTTATGCGCAGATAATTGATGCGACTGGAAGTAAAGTTCTCTCAAGTGCATCTACGCTTGAACCCGAGTTAAAAAAACAGAATATCTATGGCGGTAATATATCCGCAGCGGCTTTGATTGGACGGAGGATAGCTGAGAAAGCAAAAAAAATCGGCATCGAAACAATCGCTTTTGATCGTTCTGGTTACAAGTATCATGGTCGTATTAAGGCATTGGCTGAGGCTGCTCGTGAACATGGTCTTAAATTTTAAAATATACTAGGTATTTATTATGGCAAAAGCACCAAATAAGATTTCCGCTGCAGATGAAAAGAGCGATGGAATGTTAGAAAAGATGGTTGCTATAAATCGTGTTACAAAAGTTGTCAAAGGAGGTCGAATTTTAGGATTTGCTGCGTTGACAGTTGTTGGTGATGGAGATGGTGGAATTGGCATGGGCAAGGGAAAATCACGTGAAGTACCAGTTGCAGTTCAGAAAGCCATGGATGAAGCCCGTCGAAAAATGATAAAAGTAAAATTAAAAGATGGTACGCTGCAACATCCAGTTATCGGTAGGCATGGAGCTGCTAAGGTTTATATGCAACCCGCGTCAGAAGGTACAGGTATAATTGCTGGTGGTCCTATGAGAGCAATATTCGAAGTTATGGGGATGCATAATGTTTTGGCGAAATGCATCGGGTCTTCGAACCCTTATAACGTTGTACGCGCAACTATCGCTGGCTTGAATTCCATGAATACACCTGCCGAAATTGCAGCTAAACGCGGAAAAAAAGTTGAAGATATTTTAAATACGAACAAATGAATAAAATAATGCAATTTGAGAAGATTAAAATTACACTTGTAAAAAGTTTAATAGGTACGAAGGAAGATCACCGTGCGACTGTACGTGGACTCGGATTACGTCGTATTAATAGTGTCTCTATTTTAGAGCAAACTCCTTCTGTTATGGGCATGATCAATAAAGTCAATTATCTTGTAAAAGTTGAGAAATAAATGCTGCTAAACAATATTAAACCCTCTTTTGGTGCTTCCTCCAATAGACGGAGAGTAGGTAGAGGGATTGGTTGTGGTTTCGGGAAAACAGCTGGTCGCGGCCACAAAGGTCAAAAATCCAGAACCGGTGGCTTTCATAAGACCGGGTTTGAAGGCGGTCAAATGCCCTTACAACGTCGGCTTCCAAAAAGAGGTTTTACTTCGTTTGCGAATATTAGAAAAATAAACTTTATACCAAAGCTTAGAGTTTCTGATATTTTGTTACTTAAAGAAGACACTATCACCATTGAATTACTTCGGGCACATGGTTTGATTGCACATAGTGTTAAAAAGGTAAAAATTTACCTTGACTGTGAGCTTAACCAAAAGATTAATTTTGATAATGTCTTGGTTTCATGCGGTGTTAGAACTGCAGTAGAGTCTGCAGGTGGAAGTGTTAAATAATTTAAGGAATAACCTTGGCTACTAAAGGAAATCAATTAGGCGTAACTAATAAATTCGGCGATCTCAAGCGTCGTTTATGGTTTTTATTATTTGCTTTAATTGTTTATAGAACAGGAACACACGTTCCAGTACCAGGGATAGATCCAATGGTTTTGAAGGATTTATTCGAATCTCAAGAAAGCGGTGTTCTTGGGATGTTTAACATGTTCTCTGGTGGTGCGCTTTCAAGATTATCAATTTTTGCGCTCGGTATAATGCCGTATATTTCTGCATCGATTATTATGCAACTTGGAACTGTTGCAGTTCCGCATTTAGAAGCGTTGAAAAAAGAAGGTGAGTCCGGACGCAGAAAAATAACACAATATACTCGATATGGAACTTTAGCATTATCTTTGGTTCAAGGCTACGGAATATCTATAGCGCTGCAGTCGCAGGCTGGCTTAGTTATATCTCCGGGCTCCATGTTCATGCTTACTACTGTTATTACATTGGTTACAGGCACTATATTTCTAATGTGGCTAGGTGAACAAATAACAGAACGCGGTATTGGCAATGGAATCTCTTTAATTATTTTCGCCGGAATTGCTGCTGGATTGCCCAGTGCTATCGGGGGAACACTTGAATTAGTCCGTACTGGAGCTATGCATTTTCTTGTTGCTCTTGCTATATTTCTCGCAGCTACTTTGGTTACAGCATTTGTCGTTTTTGTTGAACGTGGTCAAAGAAAGATTTTAGTTAATTATGCTAAACGTCAGGTAGGGCGGAGAATTTATGGTGGACAAAACTCCCACCTGCCACTTAAGTTAAATATGGCCGGCGTAATTCCCCCGATATTCGCTTCAAGCATAATTTTGTTTCCTGCGACACTTGCAGGTTGGTTTGCGACTGGAAACTCGATGACTTGGTTAAAGGATATAAGTGCTTCCTTATCTCCAGGCCAACCACTTTATGTGTTGTTATATGCTTCTATGATTATTTTCTTTTGTTTTTTTTATACGGCATTAGTCTTTAATCCAAAGGAAACTTCTGATAATTTGAAAAAGAGTGGTGCTTTTATTCCGGGGATAAGACCAGGTGATCAGACTACCAGGTATATAGAACGAATAATGTTAAGACTAACCTTAACTGGAGCTATATATATCACGTTGGTTTGCTTACTGCCGGAATTCTTGATTCTAAAATGGAATGTCCCATTTTATTTCGGAGGCACTTCACTTTTAATCATTGTTATAGTTACGATGGACTTTATGTCGCAGGTACAGTCTCATGTTCTTTCGACTCAATACGATAGTTTACTTAAGAAAAGTAATCTTAAGGGCAGTAGTGGTCTTTCTCCACGATAGACTGCCGTCAAGTACATAAATATAAATTCACAATGAATACATTAATATTATTAAATGGCTAAAGAAGAAACCATACAAATGCAAGGTGAGGTTTTGGAAACACTTCCAAATGCAACCTTTCGCGTAAAACTGGAAAATGGCCATAATGTATTAGCTCATATTTCAGGTAAAATGAGGATGCATTACATTCGCATTTTACCTGGAGACAAGGTCACCGTTGATTTAACTCCTTACGATTTGAGTCGTGCCCGCATCACTTTCCGTGCTAAATAAATAAAGGTTATAAAAAATGAAAGTTAAAGCCTCCGTAAAGAAGATTTGTCGTAATTGTAAGGTCATTAGACGCAAACGAGTTGTTAGAGTAATCTGTTCCGACCCAAGACATAAGCAATGTCAAGGATAATTGCATTTCTTCTTTTTAGATTAAGTAGGATAAATTTATGGCGCGTATAGCTGGCGTTAATATTCCAAATCATCAACATGTGAAAATTGCATTAACAGCAATCTATGGTATAGGTAATACAACATCCGTTAAAATTTGCGATGCTGTAGGAATAAATCCTAGTGTTAAATTGAAAAATTTAACCGACTCCGAGATTGATAGTTTGCGTGACCATATATCAAAATTAACAATCGAAGGTGATTTGCGTCGCGAAGTTACAATGAATATTAAGCGCTTGATGGATTTGGGTTGCTATCGAGGAGTTCGTCATCGGCGAGGCCTGCCATTAAGAGGGCAGCGTACACGTACAAATGCTCGTACTCGTAAGGGGCCACGTAAGGCAATTCGTTCTAGATGATCCAACTTTATTAGTTGTACTATAAGGATTCAGAAAAATGGTAAAAGCTGTTACTCGAACACGAAAAAAGATTAAAAAAAATGTCTTGGAAGGCATAGCTCATATACACGCTTCTTTTAATAATACTATTGTTACTATTACCGATCGCCAGGGTAATGCGCTTTCATGGGCGACATCAGGCGGAGCTGGCTTCAAAGGTTCTCGTAAAAGCACACCTTTTGCAGCGCAAGTTGCTGCAGAAATTGCAAGTAAGGTTGCTCAAGAATGTGGTGTTAAAAATTTGGAAGTAAGAATTAAAGGCCCTGGGCCTGGTCGTGATTCCGCTGTACGTGCACTAAATGCAGCTGGCTTCAAAATAACAACACTCTCTGATGTGACGCCGGTACCTCACAACGGATGTCGTCCACCAAAGAAACGCCGTATTTAACAAAGGAGAAAAGTTTTGGCTAGAAATCTTGATCCCAAATGTCGTCAATGCCGCCGTGAGGGAGAAAAACTCTTCTTAAAAGGTGAGAAATGTTTTACTGATAAATGTGCGATTGAACGCAGAAATTATCCGCCTGGGCAGCATGGACAAAAGAAAGCGCGGATATCTGATTATGGTGTCCAGCTGCGAGAAAAGCAAAAGATAAGGCGAATATATGGAATCCTTGAGCGCCAGTTTCGAAATATTTATCATTTAGCTGACAAACAGCGAGGTGTTACTGGTGAAATTCTTCTGCAAATACTCGAAAGCAGGTTAGATAATGTTTGTTATCAAATGGGTTTTGGTGCATCACGCTCTGAAGCACGTCAGATTGTACGACATAACTGTATTTTGGTTAATGGCAAACGTGTTAATATCCCATCTTTTCACGTTAGTCTTGGGGATGTCATTAAAATTGATGAGCATGCTAAAGAACACTTGCGTGTTAAAGCTGCACTCGAAGCTGCTGAAAGTAGAACCTTTCCTTCTTGGGTTGAAGTGGATGTCAAAGCTATGCAGGGAATTTTTAAATCTAACCCTGATAGAAGTGATTTGCCCGCAACGATCAACGAATCACTTGTCGTTGAACTTTACTCAAAATAATTAATTGTAATCGCAAGCTTTCCGCGAAAGGATTCGGCTATGCAAGGAAATGTTTTCTTAACACCACGTATCATTGACGTCCAAAATATATCACCTTTACATGCTAAAGTTGTAATGGAACCGTTTGAACGCGGATATGGCCATACTTTGGGTAATGCTTTGCGCCGCATTTTATTATCTTCTATGCCTGGATTTGCCCCGACAGAGGTTAGGATAGCTGGTGTTGTTCATGAATATTCGGCACTTGATGGCGTGCAAGAGGATATTGTTGACATTATTCTTAATCTAAAGGGGATTGTTCTTAAAATTCATAATAATACCGAAGCATTACTGATACTTAAAAAGTCTGGTAAGGGTATTGTGACCGCCGGTGACATTGAGGCAGGGCATGATGTTGAGATAATTAACCCTGATCATATTATTGCTCATCTCAATTCTGACGGACATCTCGACATGCAAATCAGGGTCGAAAAGGGACGTGGTTATGTGCCTGCTACTTTACGTAAATTGTCGGAGGAGGGGCATGCTATTGGTTCTATATTACTTGATGCTTCATTTAGCCCAATTCGTCGCGTTAGTTATTCTGTCGAAAGTGCGCGCGTTGAACAAAGAACTGACCTTGATAAACTCATTATTGATCTTGAAACAAATGGAGTTGTCGATGCTGAAGAGGCTATTCGCTATGCAGCACGTGTTCTAGTAGATCAACTCTCGGTTTTTGCTGACCTTGAAAGTACACCAGTTCCTACTGAGCAACCTAAAGCGCCAGAAATTGATCCTCTCTTGTTAAGACCTGTCGATGATCTTGAGCTTACTGTCCGCTCAGCGAATTGCCTTAAAGTTGAAAATATCTATTATATCGGCGATTTAATTCAGCGTACCGAATCAGAGCTTCTTAGAACACCAAATTTGGGTAGAAAATCGCTAAATGAAATAAAGGAAGTCCTTGCTACACGTGAGCTTACCTTAGGTATGAAGTTAGATAATTGGCCTCCTGTAAATCTCGAGAATAATACAAAGGAAACTAATAATGCGTCATCGTAATGGATTAAGAAAATTAAATCGCTCCGGTAGTCATCGTCTTTCAATGCTTCGCAACATGAGTAATTCTTTATTACTACATGAAGTTATTAAGACAACATTGCCTAAAGCTAAAGAGCTAAGAAGAGTTGTTGAACCAATCATTACTTTGGGCAAAAAGCCTAGTCTTTCTAATCGTCGACTTGCCTTTAATCGTTTACGCGATCGGGATATGGTTGTTAAATTATTTTCTGAACTGGGTCCGCGTTATGAGACGCGTAATGGTGGATATTTAAGAATTCTGAAATTTGGGTTTCGTAAAGGTGACAACGCACCGATGGCACTTGTTGAATTACTTGATAGACCAGTTATTAATGAATCTAATTCTTCAGTAGAGGATAATGCTGTTTCTTAAATATTAATTTCTTTCATTTTTGTTTATTAATTGGGCTTTTTAGTATCTGCTATTATTGGAATAAACCTTAATTATCGTTAATTTTGGAAGTATTTATATATAAAACTTTCCTATTTTAGCGTAACGATTTATTCTTTTGACGTTGTTACGTCTCCGTACTTTAGCTTTTGTGTTAGGCAATAAATTAAATTTAAGATTACTCCAGGAGTCTGTCGGACTTAAGGCTAATCTACCGCGCCAATGGGACAACGGCTCATATTTCCTCAATTTCTCGTTGCATAGTCTCGCTATGCGCCTCAAAATTGAGGAAATCTGCTCTCATTCTCCCACTTGGCTCGCTACGATTGCTTAAGTCCGACAGACTCCTGGCAATTCACATGTTCTTTTATTTTGCCCAGTCCTGTACTTGTAAGTAGTAATATTATTGTTATGGTTATGGTTATTGTTTTGAGATTTAGGGCTATCCTTATTTACTTTCATCCACTAATTATGCCTGTAACGACTCGCCGGTATTTACGATAGCTTTAAAGTTGCTGAACTTGCTTTACGCTAATTATTTATGTCCCTTATGCTCGCCGTTGATTCTGGTAACACTCTCATCAAATGGGGTTTACATAATGGTACAAACTGGCTGGAAACAGGCAAAGTTCAACACTGTGATATTTCATTACTGGAAGATTCATGGTGCAATCTCCCAAAACCAACTCTTATAGTCGCTTCAAATGTTGCTGGTAGTGATGTAAAAGATACATTATCTGGATTATTCAAGCAATGGAGCATTAAACCTTTTTGGGTTCAATCTTCTTCTTATCTTTGTGGAATTCGAAATCTTTATTCGGAGCCTGATCAGTTAGGTAGTGACCGATGGGCTGCTTTGATCGCTGCATGGGGTTTATTTAATCAATCATGTTTAGTGGTTAATGTTGGAACTGCCATGACAGTTGATATGCTTTCTGATTCTGGTGTATTCCTTGGTGGTATTATTACCCCGGGTCCAGGTTTATTATTTCGAGTTTTAGAATCTAATACTGCAATTTCAAATATACAATCTGGAAATTTTAACGAATCCCCCCTTTGTACCGAAAATGCCATATTCACTGGGGTAATACACTCCTTGGTGGGCGCAGTGGAGCGCATGTTTGGGTTATTTTGTGATAATGCTGATTGTACCGTTCACAGATGCATAGTAAGCGGTGGTTCCTCTTCATTGCTTTTGCCATACATGGATTTTGCAGTGAATATTGTTGACAATCTGGTATTGGAGGGTTTAATCATAATTGCCAAGGAGCATATTTCGTAACGTTATCACTTTATCTATTTGAATTATGTCAATTTTCCAGAATATCAACTTTTATACTTCTGTTAACGATTTAAAATGCTTACCCCTATCTGCGGGAATGGAGGTCGCTTTTGCGGGACGGTCCAATGCGGGTAAATCTAGTGCTATTAATACCCTTACAAATCGTGGAAGGCTAGCATATGTTAGTAAGACCCCAGGCCGTACACAACTTATCAATTACTTTCAGTTAAGGGAAGATCTCTTTCTAGTTGACCTTCCTGGCTATGGATACGCTAAGGTACCGTTGGCCATTCGACAACATTGGGAGCGACTTTTGAGTACGTATCTTCAGACACGGACAGCTCTTTCCGGGTTGGTTCTTATAATGGATGCGCGCCACCCATTAACCCCGCTTGATTTAAAAATGCTGGATTGGTTTGTTCCTACTGGAAAATCTGTGCATATACTTCTAACAAAATCTGATAAACTTAAGCGGCAACAGGCTATTAGAACCCTCAGTGATGTCCGTATGTTTTTGCAAAGATCTTATCCCCAATGTACTGTCCAGTTATTTTCCAGCTTGCATTCAAAAGGGATTGAAGAAGCAACAGTAATTCTTTGTGGGTGGTTTGGCTTAGATTCTAATGTAGCCAACGAGAATGTAATTTTATAAAAAAACCCCCGGTTTAAGGGGAGTAAAACCGGGGGGAACCGCCTTAGTACCACATAAGGCCCCGTCTCAGGGAGGGAAGACGGGGGATAGAATCAATGTCTATCGTTTTTAAGACCATATGTCTATACAGTAAGTTCCCATTGAATTCTTACAATCATTATTTTATAAGATTCCTATGTCACCTATAAATCAGTTCCCTCATAAACGAATGAGGCGTTTACGTCGCGATACTTTTTCTCGAAGAATGGTACAAGAAAATCATTTGCGTTCAAATGATTTAATTTACCCTGTCTTTGTATTGGATGGAAAGAATCGAAAAGAAGATGTTGCATCAATGCCCGGAATAATGCGCCAGAGTAGCGATATTTTGATGTATCAAGCTGAGGAATGCTTAAAGTTAGGTGTTCCTGCCATCGCTATATTTCCTGTAATTGATTCTAAATATAAAAATGAAATGGCTGATGAAGCATTTAATTCTGATGGTCTTGTGCCTCGAGTCGTGAGGCAATTGAAGGAAAACTTCCCTGAACTTGGCGTCATTACAGATGTTGCGTTGGATCCTTATACCAGCCATGGGCAGGATGGTTTAATTGATTGTAGTGGGTATGTTATGAATGACGAAACAGTTGATGTACTATGTCAGCAGGCATTGTCACATGCACAAGCTGGAGCTGATATTGTTGCGCCTTCGGATATGATGGATGGGCGCATTGCAGCTATACGCTCTGCACTTGATAATAACAAATTCATCCATACCAGGATTCTTGCTTATTCAGCAAAATATGCATCTGGTTTTTATGGTCCTTTCCGTGATGCAGTGGGTTCTTCTAGCAATTTAGGCACTGGGAATAAATATTCTTACCAAATGGATCCGGCTAATTCAGACGAAGCTTTATGGGAAGTAAGGCTGGATTTGGAGGAGGGTGCTGATATGGTTATGATTAAGCCGGGAATGCCGTACCTAGATATTGTGCGCAGAGTCAAGGATCAGTTCAGTGCTCCAACTTTTGTTTATCAAGTGAGTGGAGAATACGCTATGATAAAAGCTGCTGCGATTAATGGCTGGTTAGACGAGAAAGCTTGTGTTCTGGAATCATTACTTGCATTTAAGCGTGCCGGCGCTGATGGTATCCTTACATACTTTGCATTGGATGCGGCAACTTGGCTAAAGGATAAACTTTAAATAATGCCACAAGCCACCATTATTTATTATTAAGGGCACCTCTAAAAATCCAATTTTGCGAGCAGCCGCTTTGCGGCTTGCCTGCTTACCCCGTTTCGTCGCAATACGGCGTTGCTCATAAAAAATTTTCTCTTACATATCAACCATATGCTGCGCTCAAATTTTTTTCT
>JAUXRH010000260.1 GCA_030682075.1 Nitrosomonas sp. | reverse complement strand
CTTTGTCCTTCAAGCGTTGTTGCAACTCAAATTTCTCTTCGATTGTCAGCGAATCAGCAGGACGAGCCCAAGGTTGTATGAGTCCATCACGCCCTGCCAGGCGATCAGCGAGCACGCCCACGGTCAGTGCATAAAAATCTGCGACAACGGGGTCGCGTCTTGCGTTAATACAAATAACAGCTGAAAATACGGAGTAGGAGTGGAATGTATGTTGTATCACAAGACCTGACACCGTTTGTGTGACACCGTTTGTGTGTGACACCGTTTGTGTGCTGGCTTCCGTAGAAAAAATGACTCGTGCCTACGACGTTCAGTTATTGGGTATAATCGAAAAGCCTGTGGCACCCGATCAGCTTAAGGATCTGATTGACAACTACACACCGCCCAAGCAAGAGCGGCAGTTCACGTCCGACGTTTCTCCTGGCTTTGACCTCGACCAGATTCTGTATGGCATACAACAGAAACAATTTGAGCCATTCTTCCAGCCCCAAAAATCACAGGACAACGGGGTCGCGTCTTGCGTTAATACAAATAACAGCTGAAAATACGGAGTAGGAGTGGAATGTATGTTGTATCACAAGACTTGACCCCGTTTTCCCAAGACTTGACCCCGTTTTCCATATCAAACGGGTGATTACACCATGAAACAGATTGCAGACGAATTTGGGTTGCATTACGCGACAGTTAGTCGGGCTATTAAAAAAGCAGAAGGGAATTAGTGTGGTGCCACAAGACTTGACCCCGTTTTCCGTTTTCTTGGTAACATTATAAATTAAATGAGTAATTATCAATTCTAAATTGACTTGGAAGCTTTATATAATAATTTGCAGTCTATCTAATTCTAGTTAGGGTACACGAGGAAACATATGAGTAAATCTGAACTTTGTATTAATCTGTGGTTTTGCTTCGATAAAGAAGCTGGTTTTGTTGATGGAATTGCAGGGCGTGGATATTTTTTAAATGGTACTGATGAACAGAAAACAGCCACATTAAAAGTATTGGCAGTTTCAGATTATCTAAATGCGGTATGGCAGCCAATACCTGAGCGTTATCAAGCCACGCTTGTTAGCGCAGATAAAAATAAAACAGCTTCATTTTCTGGTGTTGTTCATTCCTCAGATATTGATGTGCTTGGTTTGGGTTTATTTGAAGAAGTTTTCAAATTAATTGAGTCGGTTAGTCAAGCCTATCTACCAATAAAAAATACTGAAACTGTTAAAGTTCCAGATGAACCATTGTATGTAATAACTCCACTTGAAAACTCAAATGGAAAAATAAAAGCCATTACAGGTTGATTTAATGCAAGCACAAATTGAAATTGATGGTGTCTGGCAACCCTGCGAACTTTTCAGTCCGCATAATCAGCCACCTGCAAAATATTTTCTCCCTGGAGGAATCGAAGCATTTCAGCCTGTATATACTCAATACAATGCAAAATTAGAGTTTCCATTTCCTGGATTAATTATTCCTACTGGAGTATATAAAATCCGCATTAGCAATAAAATTATTGAGTTCAGTGCAGAAAAATCCGAAGGGAGTATCGTTTGGGGCAATGTACCCTAACGATTAAGGTTAGATCGTGATCGCGAAGCGAGCCACGATCTGAACCGTTTGTTGGACGAGCCCGGCTAAGGCTCACAAACGCTATGCAAATATCTCCCAAATCCGGTCTCGCATCGAAGGGCTGAGATGCCCAGAGTCTTTTAAAAAGCCACTTTCAACATGAAAACACCGCCAATGTCAGTACCCAAAGTGGCTATTTCAGCCGTTTTCAGCCATTTTCAGGGTGAGTTGTGCCGAACCTGCTGATTGCAGCAGGCCTGCGAACAAGTTTAGGGTTCAGGCCTTACATTTGACATCTTCGCCCCTTCTTTCATCTGATCATATCAAAGTTGACCTTGATTTTCCGTGAATAGCAAACTATTCCCTCAACGCCTCAAGTAATTGCGGTGATGGCTGACCATCAATGGTCAGTCCAGCAGCCGTCTGATAAGCCCGAATAGCCTGGCGCGAGCCTTTGCCCAGGAGGCCGTCAATTTCATCGGCATAGTGTCCTTTGTCCTTCAAGCGTTGTTGCAACTCAAATTTCTCTTCGATTGTCAGCGAATCAGCAGGACGAGCCCAAGGTTGTATGAGTCCATCACGCCCT
>JAUXRH010000259.1 GCA_030682075.1 Nitrosomonas sp. | reverse complement strand
CGTAGCGAGCAAAGTGGGAAAGCGAGGATAGATTGGCCGGATTTTGAGGCGCATAGTCATTCTATGCAACGAAAAATCAGGGTAATATGAACCGCTTGTCCCATTTGCGCAGTAGATCAACCTTAAGTCCGACAGACTCCTGGATATATTCTTGGCGCCTGAAATTACGGGGGCTGGTGTGCTTGCTTTGCATTCTGTAAAAGACGACACATACTGAATAGCGGGGTAATCGGGCCAAGGCCGAAAATCGCCCGAATGTCACTCCAAATATGTTTATATAAAACAATCGGTTAGATGGAGTTACTTAAGAGAGAGAAACTCCCTGCACGATGTGTAAAAGAGGTTGTCGCAATTTTTCCATAGGGTTGCCGGTGCATTCAGATCGACCATTTTAGAAATGAATTCCTTTTTATGCTTGAAATCAATAAAACCATCCCAATATCCAACGGATAGAAATCAGGAGGAACAATGCAAGATTCACGGAATCCACAATCTAATCAACAGGAACCAACAACAGCAACAAATGAGGCAAGTACAACCGAAGCTGCTGAGAATAATATGGCGGCGTCAGTCAATGTGACGCCGCCGGATCTGGAAGCGTTATTGAGAGAAGCTGAACTAAAGTCAGCTGAAAATTATGATGCGTTGTTGCGTTCCAAAGCAGATGTGGAAAATATACGAAAGCGTGCCCAAACAGATGTTGCAAATGCGCATAAGTATGCGATCGATAGTTTTTCAGCTGAATTAGTGCCGGTCATGGATAGTCTGGATGCGGCATTGACTGTCGAAAATGCGACGGTAGAAAACTTTAAGAGTGGCATGGAATTGACTCACAAACAACTGAGTTCTGTTTTTGAGAAATTCGGCATCAAGGTGATTGATCCGTTGGGTGAAAAATTTGATCCTCACTATCATCAGGCCATTTGCACAGCCGATTCTGACCTTGCGCCAAATACGGTGGTTCAAGTGATGCAAAAAGGTTACATACTGCATGATCGGGTTATCCGTCCAGCGCTGGTTTCAGTTTCAAAAGCAAAAGAAACTTGAAATTTCAGTAGGAATCACCATTTTAAATACCAGTAAATTGTCAGTAATAATCTTTAAGGGAATCTAGGCTATGTCAAAAATTATCGGTATCGATTTAGGTACTACCAATTCATGTGTTGCCGTTATGGAAAACGGCAAACCCAAAGTAATTGAAAATGCGGAAGGCGCTCGTACTACGCCCTCCATTATCGCCTATACAGAAGATGATGAAGTTTTGGTGGGAGCGTCTGCTAAACGTCAGGCGGTCACCAACTCTAAAAACACACTGTTTGCAGTAAAACGATTGATTGGCCGTCGTTTTGACGAAGATGTGGTGCAAAGAGACATCAAAATGGTGCCATATAATATCGTTAAAGCAGATAACAATGACGCCTGGGTTGAAGTGCGTGGTAAGAAAATTGCGCCACCAGAAGTATCCGCGCAAGTGCTGATGAAAATGAAGAAAACTGCCGAAGATTATCTGGGTGAGTCCGTTACAGAAGCAGTGATTACGGTTCCAGCCTATTTCAATGATTCACAGCGCCAGGCAACCAAGGATGCGGGCAGGATTGCAGGGCTGGATGTTAAACGCATTATTAACGAGCCAACAGCTGCCGCGCTGGCATTTGGTATGGATAAGAAAGAGGGTGACCGTAAAATTGCTGTTTATGATCTCGGCGGGGGTACTTTCGATATTTCCATTATTGAAATTGCTGAAATAGACGGCGAGCATCAATTCGAAGTAATGGCGACCAATGGGGATACTTTCCTTGGTGGTGAAGATTTTGATATGCGTGTGATTGAATACCTGGTTAATGAGTTCAAGAAAGATAACGGCATCGATTTGAAAAACGATATGCTCGCGTTGCAGCGACTGAAAGATGCGGCAGAAAAAGCCAAAATAGAGCTTTCATCCAGTCAACAAACGGAAGTCAATCTACCCTATATTACGGCAGATGCATCAGGCCCAAAACATTTGGCAGTTAAAATTACCCGCGCCAAGTTAGAAAGTTTGGTGGAAGAGTTGATCGAACGTACCGTCCAGCCATGCCGCATGGCTTTGGCGGATGCGGGTATTGCGGCTTCCGAAATCGATGATGTTATTTTGGTTGGTGGGCAAATACGCATGCCCAAGGTGCAAGAGAAAGTTAAAGAAATTTTTGGTAAAGAACCACGTAAGGACGTTAATCCAGATGAAGCGGTAGCTGTTGGTGCCGCAATCCAGGGCGGTGTATTGCAAGGTGATGTCAAAGATGTGTTATTGCTGGACGTTACACCATTGTCTTTGGGTATTGAAACCCTGGGTGGGGTCATGACTAAACTGATTCAGAAAAACACCACCATTCCGACCAAAGCACAGCAGGTATTTTCCACTGCTGATGATAGTCAATCTGCAGTCACGATTCATGTGTTGCAAGGTGAGCGGGAAATGGCCTCTGGTAACAAAAGCCTGGGGCAATTTAACTTGACGGATATCCCCGCAGCGCCGCGTGGTATGCCACAAATCGAAGTGACATTTGATATTGATGCCAACGGTATATTGCATGTGTCCGCTAAAGATAAGGCGACTGGAAAAGAGAATAAAATTAAAATTCAGGCAAGTTCTGGTTTGTCGGATGAAGAAGTTGATCGTATGGTAAAAGATGCAGAAGCACATGCTGAGGAAGATCATAAGGCACTTGAGCTTGTATCCAGCCGGAATCAGTGCGACGCCATAATTCATTCAGTCAAGAAATCTTTGGCAGAGCATGGTGATAAACTGGAAAGTGATGAAAAGTCAAAAATTGAAGCGGCATTGAAAGATGCTGAAGATGCGCTCAAATCAAATGAGAAAGAAACGATTGATACAAAAACTAAAGCATTGACTGAGGCTTCGCATAAGCTTGCTGAGAAAATATATCAACAGGACGGGCAAGCTCAACAAAGTCAGGCTCAATCCGATTCAGGATCAACATCTTCTAATAAAGGCGAAAAAGCAGTAGAAGGTGAAGTGGTTGATGCGGAGTTCGAAGAAGTGAAAGACAAGGACAAGAAGTAATTATTCTTTGATTTACTGAAACGCAGAGACGTAAAGAGAGCTGAGTTGGACTCTCTCTGCGTACTCTGCGTTTTGTTATTTTGTTGATGTTGAAGAAATCCGCTAAAACCTAAACTAACTGGTTATTTTTTACGTATTGGTAGCAGGAAATATCTATGAGTAAACATGATTATTATGAAGTACTTGGTGTCAGCCGTGATGCCGACGAAAATGAAATCAAGAAGGCCTACCGTAAGCTGGCGATGAAGCATCATCCAGATCGTAACTCAGGAGATGTAAAATCTGAGGAGCTATTCAAAGAAGCCAAGGAAGCTTATGAAGTACTAACCCATGCTGAAAAACGTGCGGCCTATGATCAATATGGTCACGCGGGTGTCGATGCCAATGCAAGAGGTGCGGGTGGCGCCCAAGGATTTGGGGATGCATTTAGCGATATTTTTGGTGATATTTTTGGTGGACGTGGCGGACGATCTAACGTTCATCGTGGCTCGGATTTGCGTTATAACCTTGAAGTCACGCTTGAGCAAGCCGCACGCGGAACTGAAACAAAAATTCGTATTCCTACGATGGAAGCCTGTGATACTTGCCATGGTGAGGGAACGAAGCCCGGCTCAAAACCTAAGACCTGTCCTACTTGTCACGGTCAGGGGCAGGTAAGAATGCAACAGGGATTCTTCTCGATCCAGCAGACTTGCCCAAAATGCCAGGGAAAAGGAAAAATTATAACCAACCCGTGTTCAAGTTGTGAGGGTGTGGGGCGCGTTAAACGACATAAAACACTGTCAGTAAAAATACCGGCGGGTGTGGATGACGGGGATCGTATTCGTTTAACAGGCGAAGGTGAAGCGGGCGCTAATGGCGGACCTTCAGGTGATTTATATGTAGTCATTCAAATGTCAAGCCATTCGGTGTTTCAACGCGATGGCAATGATTTACACTGCGAGATACCCATTAGCTTTAGTACGGCTGCACTCGGTGGTGAAATAGAAGTACCCACACTCGATGGCCATGCCAAAATTAAAGTACCCGCTGAAACACAGACTAGTAAGATATTTCGCCTGCGAGGCAAAGGAATCAAAGGGGTGCGTAGCAGCACAACAGGTGATTTATTATGTCATGTGGTTATCGAAACACCGGTCAAATTGACTGCTCGTCAGAAAGAATTACTGGAAGAGTTGGAAACAATTAGTCTGAAAGACAATTCTCGTCATAGTCCGCGTGCCAAATCATGGATGGATAAGGCGAAAGAATTTTTTTCGGAATAAGACCCTTATAGTCGAATTGAAAAGATCAAAGGCGATAGGTTGTAGATTTTTTGGCCATAAAGACCGTTTTTAAAAGTTCACCCTGTCTTTATGGCCTGTTGCTTACTTATAATTTCAGAACTATCTTAGATGACATTATTATCTTGCTTGTCGGTAAAGTAGGCTCAATGAAGAATGTATTATTTTGGCTGGGAAATCATTTTCCTATGTAACTTGGCCATATTCATATTCCGTTCGGCAGCTTTCTCATATTTGAGCAATAGGGCTCGATGATGAGACTGAAAATGTGAACCTTCCCGACCATAGTAATAGCTATGCGCATTATAATCTCCCAGTAATTTCTTCTGCTCCTCCGCTTTCTCCCGCATTTCTCTGGCTTGATTTTCATAGTAGCCGGCCAATTTTTCATGATCAGGGGCGGCAATTACTTTTGCTTCGGCATCGGTTGCGTTTCTTGTCTCAGCAGCTATTTGTGAACTTGAAGCCAGAAAACCGAGAACAATCAAAACAGCGATAAGTTTTTTTGTTTGCATGGTTAGTCTCCTTGGTTAGGGAACTGCTGGTTATCAGTTTATCTGCAGTCCCTTAAATAACTCAATGAATGGAAGGGAATTTAATTATACATTTCGAATGTAATGTCAAATTCTAAACTACTTCGGCTCAAGTGACATCACATTATCACTGGCGCCTAAGTTAATTCAAGTATCGTTTCGAATTGTTCTTGTATTATTTTTGCTAAAACTGGCTGAAATATTGGTATTTTCTGAAGAATGTGAATGCAATGTCGACACACTTTGTGGACGAATGTATACAGAAATTTAATCGCGTACTATTTTTAGGGCACCTCTAAAAATCCAATTTCCGTCGCAATACGGCGTTGCTCATAAAAAATTTTCTCTTACCTATCAACCATATGCTGCGCTCAAATTTTTTTCTCGCGCCTTGTCTTGCCTGGGAACTTGAATTTTTAGAGATGCCCTTTATTATAAATCCGGCTTTCTCGCGTTGACCCATTATTCTGTTAAGTGTTAAAGTACGTGCCCATACAGAGATTAAGGTTTTTTCTTTTCTTGTTAATATTCATATCCTATTTTTAATTTTTAGAGAGTTAAAATAATGAAATATAATTCTGTACGCAAGAAACAGATGATTGCAGTAGTAGGGAGCCTGCTATTATTCAGCGTGAACGCCCATGCGGATAGCGTAATGACCTCGCTTAAAAATAGTGGCATAAGAGCAGGCGGTTGGGTTCAAGGTGGTGCAACTTTCAATCCGAGTCAAGCAGATGGATTCAATGGCCCAGTTACTTTTGCTGATCAGGCAAATAGATTTCAGCTGAATCAGTTTAATTTATTCCTGGAACGTGGCGTGCAGACGGAAGGCAGTTCGTGGGATGTGGGTTTTCGTGCTGATTTCCTGTTTGGTACCGATGCTATTTTTACGCAAGCCTATGGTAACCCCGCATTCGATGTTAATAGTGGGAATGCCTTGAGTAATAGAGGCAACTGGGATCTTGATATATGCTGTAACTCTAGCCGCACATACGGCATAGCGATACCACAGGCATTTGTGGAAGTCTATGCGCCTATTGCGAATGGTTTGAATGTCAAGGCGGGTCATTTTTATACGCCAATTGGTTATGAATCGGTTCCGGCACCTGATAATTTCTTCTATACTCATGCTTATACCATGCAGTATGGTGAGCCTTTTACACATACCGGCGTGTTGAGTAATTATACCGTTAGTAAGAATTGGTCGGCGATGGCGGGTGCAACTACGGGCAGTGCAACAGGTGGCTGGGATGGTAATTTTGATCGACAGCTGGGTAACTGGGGCGGGATAGGGGGTGTTACCTGGACCAGTGATGATGCAAAAAGCTCACTCAATGTCAGTGGTACCGGCAGCACAACTTCTACACGCAGCAATAATTTCTGGGGTATGTATAGCGTTGTGCTAAAACATATGATTACAGATAAAACCCATTTTATTTTGCAACATGATCACGGCTATGCTGACGGGGTGTTATTAAATAATCTCAAGCATACCAACGTGGTCAAGGATGCTCAGTGGTACGGACTCAACATGCATATGTATTATGATCTCATGCCCGACTTGTCGGTCGGTATTCGTGGCGAATGGTTCCGCGATAGAGATGGTTTCCGTGTCTGGTCGCCAGGTCGAGTAGCAGCTGCGACCAATTACCAGGGAAATAGTTATGCATTAGGTGGCGCAAACCAACTTGCTACGAGTACACCTGCCGATTATTATGCGGTTACAGTGGGCGCAAACTGGAAGGCAGCCAAGACGTTAAATCTTGATTGGGAAAGGTTGCGACTGCTGAATATTCGTCCAAATATTCGTTATGATAGAGTGGATGCACTTCATACTGCGGCTTACAGACCATTTGGCGGCAATAAGGATCAAGTTGTGTTCTCACTAGATGCAATGCTTCCTTTCTGAGTTAACTAATCAAAGAGAAATGCGCCAACAGGCGCATTTTTCACATTCTGTATTCTCGCGTATATTCGCAACCAGCAATATTTCCATATCATTTCAAATATAAATTTTGCTTCAGGCAGACTAATTACTTTAATTCAATACGATAGTGAGTTATTGGGGCAATATTTGAACATCTTTTCTGCTGTATTGTCTGATTAAATGCAAGAGATTACTCATATCGCCAGGTAATACGACTTCCCACTTGATGATCTGCTCTGTTTGTGGATGAGTCAGTGCCAGTTTTTGAGCGTGTAATGCTTGCCTGGGAAAATTTATTAATAGCTGTCCTATTTCTTGTTTTGTCTTTTTGGGTTTACCGCCGTATACGGGATCGCCAACTAAGGAATGGCCGATCTTATTCATATGGACACGTATCTGGTGTGTGCGGCCAGTTTCAAGGCTGCAGCGGAGTAGGGTGCAGCCTTCAAAGTGTTCGATAACTTGATAGTGAGTACGTGCGGGCTTGCCTTTTGTGGTAACCGTCATTTTTGTTCGTTGTGTTGGGTGACGGCCTATGGGCGCATCCATACTACCACTTTGTTCAACTTCACCCAGAACTAATGCCGTATAGTCGCGTTTAACGGTGTGCTGTTGTAATTGGCGTACCAGGCTGGTTTGGGCCTCAAGGGTCTTTGCAACAACGAGTAAACCACTCGTATTCTTGTCCAGACGATGGACAATGCCAGCGCGGGGTACATTTTCTAATTGAGGGGCATGATGTAATAGCGCATTTAGCATAGTTCCTTGCCAATTACCGTTGCCAGGATGAACGACCATTCCAACCGATTTATTGACAACGATGAGTTGATCATCTTCGTAAATAATATCCAGATTAATAGCTTCAGCAGCATGAGTGGTTTCAACAGTAAAGAGCTGTGGTGAAATTTGGATTTTTTCATCGCCCCACATCTTTTGTTTGGGGCTTGTAACTTGGCCATTAACTCTCACCTGGTTTTCTATTATCCATGTCCGCAGGCGACTACGCGACCAGTTCGGTAGTAATTTTGCCAGCGCTTGATCCAGTCGTAGCCCAATGCAATGATGCGGGATGGTTAAATCAATGAGGGATTCATTTAACTCAGCTGATACTGGTAAAACGGGCTTTGCGTTATAATTATTAAACACTTCTTTGCTTTTTGTAGGGTTCATCATGTTGCGTAGTTTAACTTTGTTCTTAGTCGTGTTGTTGGTGTCTGCATGTGGTTTATTGCCAAATAAGGAAGAAGACACCAGGGATTGGTCTGCTAACAAATTCTATTCTGAAGCCAAGGAAAAATTGAATGATGGTAATTATTCGGCGGCAATTAAATTATTTGAGGCGTTGGAAGCACGTTATCCTTATGGCCGGTTTGCGCAGCAGGCGCAGCTTGAAGTAGTTTATGCTTATTATAAAGATCAGGAGCATGCTTCAGCCATTGCTGCTGCTGAACGATTCATCAAACTGCATCCAAATCATGAAAATGTAGATTATGCCTATTATCTTAAAGGATTGGCTAATTTTAATGATAATTGGGGAATCCTGAGTTTCTTGATGCAAGGTGTACTTGAACAGGATATGAGCGAACGTGATTCAAAAGCTTCGCGTGAATCATTTGAAGACTTTAGGGTGTTGGTTACGCGTTTTCCTGATAGCAAATATGCGCCAGATGCAAGGCAACGCATGGCACATCTGATTAATGTGGTTGCCATGAGTGAAGTACATGTCGCACGTTATTACTTGAGGCGAAAGGCCTACGTTGCCGCTGCTAATCGGGCACAGTATGCGCTTAAGGAATATCCGACAACACCCGCGACAGAAGAAGCCCTGTTTATAATGATAAGAGCCTACGAAGAACTCGGAATGATTGATTTACGTAATGATGCCGCGCGAGTTTTACAAAGAAATTTTCCAGACAGTCCTTTTCTTTCTGGTTTAAATCCAATCGAAAATAGACCTTGGTGGAGGATCTGGTAATTTATATGTTTGAATACGCCATAGGAGTCTGTCGGACTTAAGGTTGATCTACTGCGCAAATGGGACAAGCGGTTCATATTACCCTGATTTTTCGTTGCATAGAATGACTATGCGCCTCAAAATCCGGCCAATCTGTCCTCGCTTTCCCACTTTGCTCGCTACG
>JAUXRH010000197.1 GCA_030682075.1 Nitrosomonas sp. | reverse complement strand
AGGAGTCGTGAAGGAATAAGTGTGACAATTGAGCGCGTCTGGCTGGATGCAATGCAAGGCGAGAGGAGGAGTCATAGCGAGCTATGGCGACGACGAACAACGCCGCAGTGTGCCCGCCAGATGTGATTCAAGTGTTACAGTTATTTATGAACGACTCCTTAGATAAGCGCTATTGTCACATCCTCGGAGCCTGTCGGACTTAAGTGATCGTAGCGAGCAAGTGGGGAAGCGAGGGCAGATTGCCCTGATTTTGAGGCGCATAGTCATTCTATGCAACGAAAAATCAGGGTAATATGAACCGCTTGTCCCATTTGCGCAGTAGATCAACCTTAAGTCCGACAGGCTCCTCGGCTCAACAGTCGGCGACTATTTCAGGTAAGCACTAATTTACTCATATTTATTAACGGGAATCTCATGGGCAAGGCCCTAATTATCGCTGAAAAACCCTCTGTCGCTGCTGATATTGCGCGTGTACTGGGTAACTTTACCAAACACACCGATTATTTCGAGAGCGACGAATTTGTAGTGTCATCCGCCATCGGCCACTTACTCGAAATTGTAGTGCCCGAGGAATTTGAAGTTAAGCGCGGCAAATGGAGTTTTGCGAATTTACCCGTTATTCCACCACACTTTGATCTTAATCCCATCGAGAAAACCGCGTCACGCCTGAAACTTCTAACGAAGCTCATCAAGCGTAACGATGTCGACACGCTTATTAACGCATGTGATGCCGGACGTGAAGGAGAATTGATATTTACCTACATTGCGCGTTACGTTAAAACAAAAAAGCCGATTAAACGTCTCTGGTTACAATCGATGACACCTGCCTCGATTCGTAATGGATTCGCCAAGCTACTTGACAATTCTGAAGTGCAACCATTAGCTGATGCTGCAATGAGCCGCTCGGAAGCCGACTGGCTGGTTGGAATCAATGGCACGCGCGCCATGACGGCTTTTAATTCTCAGGAAGGTGGTTTTCATAAAACAACCGTTGGACGGGTACAAACACCCACATTAGCCATTCTTGTTGAGCGAGAAGAAATCATCAAGAAATTTGTCTCACAAGACTATTGGGAAATACATGGCACTTTTGGCACCGGAAATGGCAACTACGATGGCCGATGGTTTGACGAAAAATTTTCCAAGGATAAAGAAAATAGTCAATTAAAAGCCGAACGGCTATGGGAGCAGAGTAAAGCAGAAGCGATCCAGATCAAATGCCAAGGTAAGCCGGGCAGTGTTAGAGAAGAAAGCAAACCCACCAAAGAAACCTGTCCTTTGCTCTATGATCTCACCAGCTTACAGCGAGATGCCAATAGCCGCTTTGGCTTTTCAGCTAAAGTAACCCTTAGTCTTGCGCAGGCATTATATGAAAAACATAAAGTTCTGACCTATCCTCGTACCGATTCACGAGCGTTACCAGAAGACTATATTGCGACTGTCAAAGAAACATTAAATTCACTGGAGAAAACAAACTATGGTGAATTTGCAGCGCAGATCCTGAAATCAGACTGGGTACAACCCAATAAACGAATTTTCAATAACACCAGGATTTCTGACCATTTCGCTATTATTCCGACACCCATTGAAGCCAGAAAATTAAACGAGATTGAAGCAAAACTTTATGATCTGGTCACCAAACGTTTTCTTGCTGTTTTTTATCCGACCGCTGAATTTCTTGTAACAACACGTATAACAACGGTTGAGAATGAGCCTTTCAAGACGGAAGGTAAAGTAATGGTCAACCCTGGATGGCAAGCTGTTTATGGCAAGAGCATCCAGAACAAAACCGGCGAGGATTCCACACTGATCGCTGTTATACCCGGAAAACCCGTCACAACGGAAGCAATAGAAGTTGTTGCCAACCAGACTCGACCACCCGCGCGATTTAATGAGGCGACCCTGCTATCTGCAATGGAAGGCGCCGGAAAACTGGTTGAGCACGAAGAACTTCGTGAAGCCATGAGTGCAAAAGGACTCGGCACACCCGCGACGCGTGCCGCAATTATTGAGGGTCTTGTTTACGAGAATTATATTCAGCGTATGGGACGCGAATTGCATCCAACCGCCAAGGCATTTTCTCTTATTACATTATTACGCGGACTAAAAATTCCCGAACTGATTTCACCTGAATTAACCGGTGACTGGGAATTTAGATTACGCCAGATTGAGCAAGGCAAACTGAAGCGCAGCGCGTTTATAGAGAAAATTGCCGAGATGACTCGTCATATCGTTGAACAAGCAAAAAATCACCGTGGCGAAACCATCAGCGGCGATTTTTCCACACTTAAATCACCGTGTCCAAAATGTGGTGGCATGGTACACGAAACTTACAAGAAATTTCAATGCCAGAAATGCGATTTCTCACTGTGGAAAATTCTGGCGGGACGTCAATTTGACATGGAAGAAATGGAAACATTAATTACCGAACGTGAGGTCGGTCCATTACAAGGTTTTCGCAGCAAAATGGGGCGATTGTTCAATGCGAACATTAAGCTCACCGACGAACTTGAAATGAAGTTCGACTTTGGTAATGGCAATGAAGAAGATACGGAAGAAGTAGACTTTAGCGGTCAGGCGCCGCTGGGAAAATGTCCCAAGTGTGGCAACTCGGTGTTTGAACACAGCATGTTCTACGTCTGTGAAAAATCGGTAGGCCCGGCACGCAGCTGTGATTTTAAAACTGGAAAAATAATTCTTACCCGACCCATAGAACCTGAACAAATTATCAGGTTACTACAAACCGGAAAAACCGATTTATTAACCAAATTTATTTCAAAAAAGGGCCGCCCTTTTTCTGCTTATCTGGTTATTGGCGCAGGTGGAAAAATAGGATTTGAATTTGAACCGAAGAAAACCAGGGAACCAACTGAAACCAAAGTAAAAGCTTCAACTGTCAAGAAAAAACGCGAATAAAGTGACAGCTAACCCGGATATTTCATGAATTCGCATGATGATCACGCAGGATATTGGTTTCACAAGGGATTTTTCGAAGAAACCGTGCAGTTATTCATACCCGCGACTAAGACAAATTCCTTGTGGCCACCTCTTTCAAGAAACAATTATAAGCTACTGATTATAAGAAATATAAAAAAGCGCTGTTTTACTAACTTCATCATGTTTCTTCCTGACGCCTTGCCGCCTCCGGCCGATTACTACGCTAAAAATTCAGAGTTCTAAACAAGACCAGGCGCGAATAAAAAATATTGACGCAGCATATGATGGATAGGTAAAGAAATATTTTTTGCGAGTAACGAAGTATGGTGACGAAACGGGGTAAGCAGGCAAGCCGCAAAGCGGCTGCTCGCAAAACTGGATTTTTAGCGGTGCCCATA
>JAUXRH010000195.1 GCA_030682075.1 Nitrosomonas sp. | reverse complement strand
AATGATTTTCCGGTAACCATTCATCTATCGACGGGGGTAGCAGGTACAACTGATGGCGATTGCAGGGCTTGAAATGACTCATGTCGCTTTTCCAAAAATCCGGTTTCAATTGAGCGCTATTTTAACAAATTAACCATCCAGATGCTTTAAGTCCGACAGACTCCTGGTTTACCCACTCAAAGTCACATAGACCCAAAAAATGTGATGTCTCTTGAATTTTCATTTTGCTGAATTTGCCGGGGTGTTAATAACAGGCTATATTGCACCGTCAGGTGCGAATTATTTAATTGGCTGATGATGGGCATTTACACTTGACAATGAATCCATAATCGTTCAAATACGCCAGCAGGCGATGTCATCAAACAACAGATAGATAATAGTAGAACGAGAGTGTTATCCATACAGGAAAAGGAAATGTCAACATTACAAAGCCAGCTGCGCAACGGCTTTCTGGTCTCATTGATCATCATCAGTCTGTCGTTTCAAAGTACGGCACTGGGCGATGACATCGAACAAACGATGGGTGAAAAGGGCACAGACACTATCGCCACAGCGACTGGCGATATTCAGATCGACATTCGTCTGCAAGACT
This sequence comes from Nitrosomonas sp., assembly GCA_030682075.1. Taxonomy (GTDB): domain Bacteria; phylum Pseudomonadota; class Gammaproteobacteria; order Burkholderiales; family Nitrosomonadaceae; genus Nitrosomonas. The sequence continues at coordinate 5,517 of JAUXRH010000195.1, read as the reverse complement.
ACGAAGCAGGATTAAAACGCCGCAAAATAGAAGTGGAAGCACGCCTGGGCAAAGCCAGCACGAACGAACGACAACCTTTGGAGATTATGTTACAGACGGTTCAGCGTCTTCTGCAGGACGCCAGGCAAAGTTATCAGGAACATATCAAGGATCTCAGAAAACGTATCGCTCAACTGGAATCATTGCGTGGACAAGTCCCTGATGACCTGCTGCTGACCCAGGCCCGGCAGGCATTGGCCAGGGACGATACCAGCCAGGCCGATCAATTGTTCCGGCAAATCGAGACACAAGCTGCCGACGTTATCAAGGTCGCGGCGGAAATAACTTATCAACGCTGTCGGATAGCCGAAGATGAAATCCGTTATCCCGATGCTTTTACATTGTGTCAACGCGCCGTGCAATTGGCGCCAGACAGGATGGACTACCTGTCAGACCTGGCACGACAGGCTTATAATCTGGGCCAATATGAAGCGGCGATCGGCTATTACAAGCAAGCGCTGGCCAGTGATCTCAAAATCTATGGGGAAGATCATCCCAAAATAGCGACATACCGCAATAACCTGGGTGAGGCTTGGCGTGCGCTGGGGCAGTATGAAAAAGCCATTGGCTATTACGAGCAGGCGCTGGCCAGCGACCTCAAAACGCATGGGGAGGATCATCCCGACGTGGCGATTGATCGCAATAACTTAGGTTTAGCCTGGCATGCGCTGGGTCAGTATGAGAAAGCCATTGGCTATTACGAGCAAGCGCTGGCCAGTGATCTCAAAACCTACGGAGAAGATTATCCCACGCTGGGAATTCATCGCAATAATCTGGGTGAGGCCTGGCGTGTGCTGGATCAATATGAAAAAGCCATTGCCTATTTTGAACAAGCACTGGCCAATGATATCAAGACCTATGGCGAAGTTCATCCCGAGGTAGCGATTGATCGCAATAATCTGGGTCTGGCCTGGCATGCGCTGGGGCAGTATGAAAAAGCGATTGGTTATTATCAGCAGGCACTGTCCAGTGATTATAAATTCTATGGGAAAGATCACCCCACGGTGGCGATTCGCCGCAATAATCTGGGTGCGGCCTGGGATTCGTTAGGCCAGCACGAAAAGGCCATTGGCTATTACCAGCAGGCACTGACCAGTGACATCAAAACCTATGGCGAGGATCACCCCACCGTGGCTAGAGATCGCAATAATCTGGGGGGGGCCTGGGATTTATTAGGTCAATATAAAAATGCCATTGGTTATTTTGAGCAGGCGCTGGCGAGTGACCTCAAAACCTATGGAGAGGACCATCCCCAGGTCGCCATTGATCGCAATAATCTGGGCTTGGCTTGGGATTCGTTAGGTCAGTATGAAAAAGCCATTGGCTATTTTGAGCAAGCGCTGGCCAGCGACCTCAGAAGTTACGGAGAGGATCATCCCAACGTGGCGACTCGTCGCAATAATCTGGGCATGGCCTGGAAAGCACTGGGCCAGAATGAAAAAGCCATTGGTTATTACGAGGAGGCACTGGCCAGTGACATCAAAACCTATGGCGAGGATCATCCCAACGTAGCCAGAGATCGCAATAATCTGGGTGGGGTCTGGCATGCGCTGGGCCAATATGAAAAAGCCATTGGCTACTTTGAGCAGGCGCTGGCCAGCGACCTCAAAACCTATGGGGAAGATCATCCCGACGTGGCGGCTTATCGCAATAATCTGGGTGAGGCCTGGCATGCACTGGGCCAGAATGAAAAGGCCATTGGCTATTACGAGCAAGCGCTAAAGGGCATTGAGCAAGCGTTAGGGGCAAATCATCCAAATACAAGAGCGGTCCGGGAAAATTACCAGAGAATACTGACGATTATCCAGAATAAAAACAACCAGTAAATCCAGGAACCTGTCGAACTTAAGTGATGGTAACGAACACTGGAAAACACGTATATCGTGTAGAGGAGATAAATGGGGATGGAAGCAGCCATTGAACGCGGTGACGCACTCATACTCGTTGATGTCCAGAATGACTTCTTGCCGGGCGGTCACCTTGCGGTGGCTCATGGCGATGAGATCATCCCGGTATTAAACCAGTATATTAAATTGTTTAAGCAGCACCGACTGGCGATACTTGCCTCACGTGACTGGCACCCAGCAGACCATCGCTCTTTTATTACACAGGGTGGCATCTGGCCTGTACATTGCGTGCAGAATACTCCGGGGGCCGCATTTTCTGCCGACTTAGCCTTACCCAAAACGGTTCACCTCATTAACAAAGCACAGAAAAACGATCAGGATTATTCCGCCTTTGCCAATACCTCACTACATAAACAACTCGGGACCTTAGGTGTTACCCGCATTTTTGTTGGCGGCCTGGCCACTGAATACTGTGTACTGAATACCGTATTGGACGCGATCAGGCTGGGTTATCAAGTATTCGTTTTAGAAGATGCCATTCGTGCAATTAAGGTAAAACCAGAAGACGAAATCAATGCAAAACTTGAAATGCAACAGATGGGCGCCGCATTGATAAACATTGCAAATATCAAAACAAGGTAAATCCATGACCAGCGTATTACTAACCGATATTTACCAACTCACGATGTTGCAAGCGTATTACGCACAGCGCATGAATGAGGTCGCCGTATTCGAATTTTTTGTGCGCAGATTACCGGCGTCGCGTAATTTTCTCATCGCCGCTGGTTTGCAACAGGTCACCGAATTTCTCGAAAATTTACACTTTAGTGACAGCGAAATCAGTTATCTGCGCAGCACGCGCCATTTTGATGAGGCATTTCTCGATTCCTTGTCAACCTTACGATTCACCGGTGATGTCGATGCAATGCCGGAAGGCACTGTATTTTTCAAGGATGAAACGATATTGCGTGTCATTGCGCCCTTACCGCAAGCACAATTAGTGGAAAGCCGAATCATCAATTTATTGCATTTCCAAACTTTGATTGCGTCAAAAGCCGTGCGTTGTGCCTTGCAGGCACCCAATAAATTACTGGTCGATTTTGGCATGCGCCGCGCGCATGGCGCCGAGGCCGCTTTGTTAGCCGCGCGGGCAAGTTATATTGCTGGCTTTAGCGGCACCGCCACTTTGTTAGCGGGGAAAATGTTTGGCATTCCCCTGTTTGGCACGATGGCACATTCATTTGTACAAACACATGCGCGTGAAAATGATGCCTTTATACATTTCGCCCTCAGTCACGCTGATAACGTCACCTTATTAATCGACACTTACAACACGGAAGCCGCCGCAAGCGAGCTTGGCAAGGTTGCCAAGGCCTTGAGCGAACATAACATCACCATCAAAGGCGTACGTCTGGACAGCGGAGACTTAGCCGATCACGCAAAAAAGGTCCGCCGCATCCTTGATCAGCAGAATTTACGTCATGTCACCATTTTTTCCAGCGGCAATATCGACGAACACGTGCTCAATCAGTTATTGCAGCAACAACAGGCACCTATTGATGGCTTCGGTATAGGCACTTTAATGGATACATCAGCTGATGCGCCTTATCTGGATTGTGCTTACAAATTACAGGAGTATGCCGGCATCGCACGCCGTAAACGCTCAGAAGGAAAAGCGACCTGGCCAGGGAGAAAACAAGTGTACCGCTACTACGGCCCGGACGGACTGATGACACACGATATCCTCACCACGCTGTCTGATGTACGCGACGCCCATGCTTTACTGCAACCCATCATGCGGGAAGGTAAACGATTAAATTCACCTGAAACACTCGAAACCATACGTCAGCGCCTGCGGGCTGAAATTGCGGCAATGCCTGAAATGCTCAAAGAGCTTCAGCCATATCAATATCACATTGAAGTGAGTGATGAATTGAAATCACTGGTACAAGCAGTCGATCAACAGCAGCATTAGCCTTCTTGGAAAGCTGCCCTGATGATTTCAATGCCTGGCTATTGAGGCGGCGCGGGTGGCGGACTTCCGGGCGGTGGTGGGGGCGCTGAAATCCGGCTATCGCCACTCCTGCTCGCAGCAGGACTGCTGGTGATTCCACCCGATACGGGAACAAGATGACCTTTGGCATACATACATTGAATATAACTCATATCATAACGCTCCTGGTTGGCATAACCTGAAGTTCCGGCCGTACTGGATCCAGCCAACCCCCCAACCAGAAGACCGCTGCCCGCACCAATCGCAGCACCGCGCCCACCACCAAAGGCAGCACCTGCTGCGGCACCCAACGCTGTACTCACTGCCGCACTTTCTATACCACTGGCTATGGATGCCTGTTTGGCTGTCGTGCCGCCAACTTGTTGGTAGGCAAACTGTCTGCATTCAAAGTCGTCAAAACGAAACTGTTCAAAGCTCTTACCTGCGCCGGGTAAAGTCAGCACACTCGGACCCGACGGCATATTAATGCATGCCGCCAGTAGAGAGACCATCAGTAAAGTAAGGATTCTCGGTATTGTTAACATGTTGGGCCTCGTTACATTAGGGTGTCGGTGGCTGGGGTGGCACTTGCAGCCAGCCGTTCGGGCATTGCTTGACATAGGGGTAGTAACCTTCGGGATTTCGACAATAGTACCAGTATTGAGTCTGTATCTGGACGGGCGGGGTTATTTCCTGCTGGATATATACGGGTGGCGTTGCAGGCACTACAACCGTGGGTGGATAGGCGTAATAAGGTGAATAGAAAAATTGTGGGTAAAAAAAAGGATTGCCATAGCCGAAAGAACCATAGCCATAGTAACCCGGATAATAACCCATGTTCAGTCCAAGATTAAATCTGCTGGAATACCTGCCGTGCGCCCAAACCGAGCCACTGGCGATGAGTCCAAATAACGAAATAATCAAACAGATCCATTTTAACTTTTTCATATCGTCCTACCCTGCGCTTAGCAAAATGTCTGTTACCACCCGCGACGATGCAGGAGACGGCATTTCAAATCGAGCAAACGTGAATCCCATCCCCACCCGAGAATTACACTGACATCGCGCAAGAAAACCATCCCGAAAGATGATTTTCTTCTTTCTCTTAATAAGCGCGCCGTGCGGCAGGTTCGTCATCAGCGTCAGCTTCTTCTGCTTCTTCCTCAGTATCTGAATCCACGTGAGGAGCAACAGGGTCGTCCGCAGGACGCGTATGCTCTGCTTTTTTCTCTTCAGCTATTCCTTCTTCCTCAGCAGCGGATTTAGCGTGAGGAACAACCGGGTCATCAGCAGGGAAAATCTTCTCAGCGGGTATTTCCGCCTGCTTATATTGACTTGGCGGATATTGACCCGGTTTTGGATCACCACAGGCGGATAGCGTCAATGCGGCGAAGATAGCAGCGACAAATAAATATTTCATAATAATCTCCTTTATTAATTTATTAATTTATTAAAATTTAAGCTGATGCAACTTATGGGTACCTCTAAAAATTCAGAGTTCTAAACAAGACCAGGCGCGAATAAAAAATATTGACGCAGCATATGATGGATAGGTAAGGAAATATTTTTTGTGAGCAACGAAGTATTGTGACGAAATATGGATTTTTAGAGGTGCCCTTATGAATAGAAATGCATTTT
>JAUXRH010000194.1 GCA_030682075.1 Nitrosomonas sp. | reverse complement strand
AGCAAAAATTAAAAAGCGGCGTGCTATAAACACCATAGTTTGACTCACCATTTGGGTGAGCCGGCATTTGTTCGAATTGTCTCATGTATTCATATCGTTAGTCATCTCGGATAACGGTCAACTGAGGTTTTTAGGATTATGGGCGCCTCTAAAAATCCATATTTGCGAGCAGCCGCTTTGCGGCTTGCCTGCTTACCCCGTTTCGTCACAATACGGCGTTGCTCATAAAAAATTTTCTCTTACCTATCAACCATATGCTACGCTCAAATTTTTTCTCGCGCCTTGTTTTTCCTGGAAACTTGAGTTTTTAGAGATGCTCTATAACAAAAAATCAATAAGTTTGGTTTGAATTCTATTACCAATATGCAAAATGTAAGGCGCGCGCCCAATGGTACATTGAGGTGCGTGAATAAGGATCGGTCAGACTTCCAGCAACGACAGATAAATTTCTCGATAGATAGCTGCACTGGCGTGCCAGTTGAAATCTTTGGCCATGCCGTTCTTTTGCAGGCATTGCCAGGTCTTTTTATCATGATAGGCAATCACAGCGCGCTTGAGAGTAACCAGGAAATCTTCTGCCGTCATATTCTTAAATAAAAACCCGCTGGCGCTTCCATCCGCGAGTGTTTCTGGCGTGCAATCCACGACTGTGTCCAGCAGCCCCCCCGTTGCATGAACCAATGGCGGCGTTCCATAATGCTGACTGTACATCTGGTTCAAACCACAGGGTTCAAAACGTGACGGCATCAGAAAGCTGTCGGCACCGGCCTCAATCAGGTGGGACAGTGCTTCATTAAAACCGATGGTTACGGCAATTTTCCCTGGATAGGTTGCGGCTAATAATGCCAGTTTGTCTTCCAGCACCGCATCACCATTACCCAGCACAACCAATTGTGCCGGAATTTTAGTTAGCTGCGGCGCCACTTGCAGGAGCAAATCATAACCTTTCTGGTGACTGAATCGACCGATCATGCCGAATAAAGGGATCGCAGGATCAACAATTAATCCCATCATCTGCTGCAAAGCGTGTTTATTGGGCGCCTTGGCTGACAGTCTACTCCTGGTGTAATTGCGGACAATATGGGAATCAATCGCGGGGTCCCATTCTTGGGTATCGATACCATTAATAATGCCGGTCATATTTTTATGGCGCGCTGCCAATAATCCTTGCATGCCAAAACCCAATGGGTCTGTTTGTATTTCTGCCGCATAACTGGGGCTTACCGTCGTTATATGGTGAGCATAATAGAGCCCCGCCTTAAGAAAGGACATACTGCCAAAATATTCCACACCCTGGATATCAAAGCTGGAAGCAGGCAAACCCAGTTCGGCAACACTTCCAGCTGGAAAGATTCCCTGAAAGGCCAGATTGTGTATGGTCATCAAAGTTGCCGCTTTTTGTCCTTGATGAAAATGTAGGTAGGCGGGGGTGAGACCAGTCTGCCAATCGTTACAGTGGGCAATATGTGGGCGCCAGGCAAGTGGACTCGCATCGCTTGCCAGAATTGCTCCAATTTTTGAAAGCAATCCGAAACGAAACGCATTATCTGGCCAATCGCGCTCAGTTTCGTCTAGGTAAGGACTCCCTTCACGCCGGTATAATTCAGGGCAATCGATAACAAATAGGGGAATGCTTGCAGACGCGCTGACCGCTAATCTTGCTGATAGCAACCTGGCGGGGGGAAATTGTGGCAAGCCACTGAAATCCGCCACTTTACGTTTGTATTTAAGTCCCGACAGAACCTGCGGATAACCTGGAATAAGCAGCCGCACATCCAGTCGCATCGCACGTAATGCGGCGGGCAATGCTGCGCTGACATCGCCCAGACCACCCGTTTTGCACAGTGGGAAGACTTCCGGGGTGATAAATAGAACGCGTGGCTCCTGCCGTGACAGCGTATGTGTCATTTTTCCTGGTTCATCTTAAAATAATTTATCAGTCCATTGGTGGAAGCGTCATGGGACGTCACTGTTTCATCCTGTTCCAGTTCGGCCATGATTTCTCCGGCAAGTTGTTTACCCAGCTCTACTCCCCACTGATCGAAAGGATTGATGTTCCAGATAACGCTTTGCACAAAAACTTTATGCTCGTAGAGTGCGATCAGTGAACCCAGTGTCCTGGGATCCAGTTTCTTAAACAGAATCGAAGTGGTGGCATGGTTGCCGGGAAATATTTTATGCGGCAACAGCTTTTCCAGTGTTTCCTGGGTCATCCCTTGCGACTCCAGTTCGATACGGACTTCACCCTTATTCTTGCCACGCATCAGGGCTTCCGTTTGAGCCAGGAAATTGGCCAGCAATAAGTGGTGATGATTGCCCATGGGATGATGACTTTGACAGGGCGCCAGGAAATCCGCTGACAGGGTTTGCGTGCCCTGGTGCAATAATTGATAGAAGGCATGCTGACCATTGGTTCCTGGTTCACCCCAAACTACAGTGCCGGTATGGTAATCAACCACTTCACCTTCACGGGTGATACGTTTGCCATTACTTTCCATTTCCAGTTGTTGCAGATAAGCTGGAAAGCGGTGCAAGTATTGGTCATAGGGCAACACAGCATGCGATGTTACCCCCAGAAAATTGATATGCCAGATGCCAATCAAGCCAAGCATGACCGGCAGATTTTTCCCCAGCGGGGTGGTGACAAAATGCTGATCCATTTCTCTTGCGCCCGCCAGTAACAGATAAAAATTATCCATGCCAATGGCTAAAGCGATTGGCAAACCAATCGCTGACCACAACGAATAACGCCCCCCCACCCAATCCCAGAATTCAAACATATTGTCGGGATTAATACCAAATTCTTCTACGGCCATCCGGTTGGCAGAAACCGCAACAAAATGTTGGGCAATATCCTTTTTGCTGCCACCATGAGCAAGAAACCAGTCCCTTGCAGAGATGGCATTCGTTAGGGTTTCCTGGGTAGTAAATGTTTTCGAAGCAATAACAAAAAGTGTCGTCGCCGGATCCAGCTGCCTCAATGTTTCAAAAAGCTGTGTGCCATCAATGTTTGATACAAAATGCGGCCTAAGATGAGGTGAATGGTAGGGTTTGAGTGCTTCAGTCACCATCACCGGACCCAGATCAGAGCCACCAATACCAATATTCACCACATCGGTGAAAGTTTTACCTGTATAGCCTTTCCGCTCACCACTGCGTATCGCTTGCGAAAACCTCGCCATCTGTTGCAATACCCGTTTGATCGCAGGCATCACGTCTACGCCTTCGACCATTACAGAAGGTTCGCCTCGCAAGGCACAATGAAGTGCGGCACGATGCTCAGTAATATTAATTTTTTCACCCGAGAACATGCGGGCAATCCAGCCTTCCAATCCTTGTTGGCGGGCCAGCGCCAGCAGCCGTTTTATAGTTTCACTGTTGACCGGCTGTTTCGCATAATCCAGCAGAATATCATTGAATAATAAGGAATGATTCTTGAAGCGCTGTGGGTCTTGCTTAAACAGTTCACGTAAATGCAGCGGCGCCAGCACTGATTTGTGTGACTGTAATGAAAGCCAGGCAGATGACTGAGTAAGAGAAGACATATTGGTTCGTTTGAGTCTCTAATTTAATGATGATGATGATTACAGATGATCAACTACGCTGTTAAGCTGGTTCTCTGGTATTGATCTCTAACGTAACCACCAATTCCTGAACGGTTATCGGCCACTCCAGTAGCAACGTCACGGCTTGCATGATTTTCTCGAACCCACTCTCAGATTGTGACACCGAGAAATGAGGTTGTGCCTGTAACGCCACAGGAGAGGAAGTTTTCAATATGATATTACCCTTTAACGTATCATCGTCCAGTGTAATTTCAGTCAATTGGGATAACACAAGCAATTGACCGAAGCCGCAGGGGATTTCCCCCTGATAAAGGTAACGCCCGCCCATTCCGTCACAACTCGGCATGGCCAGATTAATTTCGGTACTGAACACATGTCCCAATTCTTCGGCAAAACGATAGGAAACCTGCAGCTGGTTATGCGCCAGTTTTATCGTCTTGGTCATCGATTGCAGGGTATTTTCAGCCCGGAAACTGATACTTTCAGTCGTTGAAGATTCGCGTCGATAGTCGATAAACAAGCCATCCAAGCGATCAATAAACATCCCCTGGGGATGATCGTCAACTTCTATATCCGCTGCATTAATCTCATGCTTATAGTTAACTCGATCATGCGCCGAGGCAATACCTGGAATTGTTTGTTTAGGTGAATCATGACCGGCTGGGTTAATTTTCCGATAATAGTGTTCTAATTGACGCCGTAACGTATCGCCAAAGTTATGCTTTAACAAATAGGCGTCAAGTTCGCAAACACTGGCGACGCTATCCAGTTTCAACACTGCCTGGAGGATACTATTCTGTAAATAAACTTCTTCCACCCCGTCAAGATCCGTATCTTCTGTAAAAATGGCTGGGCGTGGCATACGGACATCCAGCAGCGCTTCCAGTTCAACCAGGTTGTTATAAATCGCACGCCGTAAATGAGGAAGATATAAGCCGCCAAACAAACCGTGCCAATAAGCATCGTTGGCTTGAGACTGATAAAGTTTCTGCTGCATCTCCTTCGTCCGCTGCCTGGTCGGCAATTTGTCTAAACGTGCGGAAAGTCCCAACATGCGCTTATGCATCCAATTGGATTCAGGATAACGTGAAAAAAAATTTTTCCAGATGCCGCCTCGTAAAAATTCCTTCTTATGTTCATACCAGTCGGCGGTTTTAGCCTGTTGCACCAAGTCTGCGTAGGCATTAGCGAATTCGGCAGGTAACGTCCACTCGTTCATTTCAATATAGGATACCGTTGGCAGATAGACAATACCACGTGTTTTTTCAGTGGCATGATATTCGCAGTAGTTCCGGGTACGGATTTTTGGTGAGGCCAACACCCTTTGAATAAATTGTTCCAGCCAGCCTTTCTCATAAACCCACTGGTAAGTGTCCGGCCAGATACCAAATTTCTCGATGTCATCGAAATAAATCGCCGCATTGCGGGTATCTGTCTGACTACTATCTGCTAAGGATTCCAGATACGCGATCGTATCGTCAACCGGAGAAAACGGTACTTTATAGCGCAATGATTCAGAAATCGGAAACAGGTCCAGCGTGCGCGCATCTTCCTCGGTGGTAAAGTAACCATTTAATTCTGCGTGCGATTTGCCCGTGCAAAGAAAATGGTAATCATCGACAATCACGTACCGGATACCGCAATCAACCAGCGCCGGAACGACCGTTGACTCCCACACACGTTCAGTTAGCCAGGCGCCCTGGGGACGTTGTCCCATCTTGACCGCCAGTTTGTTGGAAAAGGTTTTAATTTGTCCAATACGGTCACGGTTTGGAATCACGGCCAGAACCGGCTCGGTATCACCTGCTCCAAATAGTTCTACTTGTTTTCGTGCCACCATTTCCCGCAACATTGCCATATCTTCAGGATAATGTTCAATCAGGAAGTCCAATAACCAACCAGAGAAATGTATCGCAAAATGAAAATCTGGATAGCGATACAGTATATGCAGAAACGGTTTATAGCATCGCAGGTGTGCATCAATCAAAACCTCGGGAAAATTACCGACAGGTTGATGCGCATGAACGCCAAATAGCAGGGATACACGTTGAGACATTAAGTTATTCCAGTGATAGGTTTAAATTCAGGAGCCAGGAGACTGTCCGAGAATAGAGATCGTAGCGAGGGAGTGCTATTTTGAGACCTGTTTTTTAATCGTTTGAGGCGAATAGTCATTCTATTCAACGAAAATGATCAAGAAACAGGACCAAAAGAGCGCTTCCGCAGTAGACCATTCAGCCTCTTGGATAGCTAAAGATACGAACCAAACCGCACTATTGCACTATTTACATTTTGACAAAAATCTGCTGATCAGGACGACCGCCGCATCGCGCCGCCTGTTTCAACGTGTCCATCGCCTTTGCTGATGGGTTCAAGTACCGTGACGGGTACTGGCAGTTTAAGTAAATGATAAAGATTTGTCAGATTTTGCCGGAATAGCTGGTCAAAACTTGCAACCGTATGCGCCGAATTATAATCACCAAGCCACCAGAACCAGTCGGAGCTTTCGCAGGACGCAAGTTGCCGACTGGCTTCGGCTTTTTCTGCATCGGTCAACCGATCACTTTGTATAACCAGATCAAAGCTATGTTTGACGGCACAGAGCATATCCCAGGCACAATTTTTTTCCTGATCACCAATCCAGGTAGAAAATGTTCCATACACCCAACTACCCGCTGCCAGTGCTGGCAAGGCTACCCTGTTATTAACACATTCAGCAGAGGCGATATAGTCCCGGTAGGTAGTGGTACGAATAGCTGGGTGGCTATCCAGCATGCTATAAAGATCATCAAGAAAATAAAAGCCGTTGTAGGGGTAGTATTCCCAGGCATTTTCACCATCCAGAATAATACTGACAACCGGGTTTTCCTTCTGCGGGGTATGATGCTGTATTCGTTCCAGAGACTTTACAAAATCTTCGGCAGCATCACGTCCAAACCATTTTGAATATTCAAATCCGATCATGTCAGACAGCTGATCATCACGAAAAAAACAGGTAATGCTTTCCGCCTCTCCAGTTACTCGGTAAGGACGATAAAGAAAGTGATCTCTTTCCGGCAAAGGTTCATCCGGATAGGATTTACGAAGGCTGTTCACCAGTACGCCCTCGCCGCTGGCACTCCACTGGCAGTCTTGATCGGCTAAAATTTTCAGTAACGGTGTTGAAATTGCACCTTCAGCAGGCCATATACCCGCAGGCTTCTCACCAAATCGTTTTGCATGACTGGCTATCGCCGAAGTTACATGAAAGGCAACACGGTTACGCCCTCCCGGATAAAATTCATTGATCGGCAAAGTCGCATTAGGCATACTGTCACGAGCAGAAGAAAAATCAATCAGCAAGGGTGAAAGGGGATGGTAATGCGGTGTGGTGGATAGTTCAATTTGACCTGACTCAGCCAGTTTTCGGTAGCGAGGAATCAACCCTTGGATCAGGTCACCAATCAAGGTGAATAATTGCATGCGATCGGCATGACTGAATCCCTCACCTTTTGCCATCAGTTTCATCACAATCTCGTTGTTTCGACGCACACTTTCACCTGTCCAAGCCAGGTGATACCATACCAGCAAATCTGCCAGATATTGCCCGGAAATATAAATTAATTCGCTATCTCCTCGTTTGTTGAGCACGTCGTATAATTCGTGCAATCGTTTGTATGCCGGGTATGGTCGCAGCATTGTTTCATGATTGCTGAGAAAACAGCTATCAAATACATGTAAACGATCGTGCCCAGTCAGTTGCTCCAGATCAGGTGTCGCTAACAGGCGTAGCAATGGGTCACGCATCTGTCCCACAGAAAACTGTTCAGCATAATCTTCCAGTTGATCCAGCAGTATCGGCACAAAATTAACCATCGCCTTGATTTTTGGGTGCATCTCCAAGTGATAAGCCATGTCCGTATAATCCTTGATGGCATGTAGATAGACCCAAGGCAATACAAATTCATTGGTCGCATAATCCCGGTAGTCCGGCTGATGCATGTGCCATAATAAAACAAGATTTAACTGGTTCATTTGAAAAATGATGCTGATGATATTTATCTGTAATTAACGTACTTGATGAATTTTCTGTCCCAGCATTTCCGGGGTAATCAGGGTAACGCCTGTTTCAGTAATGTAGAATCGTTTGCGGTCTTCCTCTGAATCATAACCTACTACCAGTTTTTCAGGAATAACGCACTGCTTTTCCACGACCACACGCCGCAAACGAGCATACTGACCAATCTCTACATTGGGGAGTATGACTGAATCTTCAACATTACTATAGCTATGTACTTTCACATTAGAAAACAACAAAGAACGACGCACCGTCGCACCACTGATAATACAGCCACCCGACACAGAGGAATCGAGCGCCTGACCGCGACGGTTCTTATCATCGAAAACGAATTTGGCGGGAGGCAACTGCTCCTGGTGTGTCCAGATCGGCCAGTCTTCATCGTACAGGTTGAGTTCCGGCGTCACCTTAGTGAGATCAAGATTAGCTTCCCAATAGGCATCAACCGTTCCCACATCCCGCCAATACGGCATACCTGACGCCATATTGACGCAACTATCCAGAAAACGGTGAGCAAACACGCGGTAGCGCGACACCAGATAGGGAATCAAATCTTTACCAAAGTCGTGAGACGAGTCACTCTCATCATGATCACGAACTAATTGCTCATATAGAAACGACGCATTAAATACATAAATTCCCATACTGGCCAGTACTTTATCTGGCTGATCTGGTATGGGTACCGGGTTATTGGGTTTTTCAGCAAAACTGGTAATTTGCCTTTCAGCATTGACGCCCATCACACCAAAAGCACTGGCTTCCCCCAGCGGTATTTCCAGACAAGCCACCGTCATATCCGCAGATTTATCGATATGTTCAGCCAATAACCTGCTGTAATCCATTTTGTAAACATGATCTCCGCCAAGAATCAAGACATATTTTGCATCGTGGCGACGCAATATATCGAGATTCTGAAATACGGCATCCGCTGTACCACGGTACCAGGTCTCTTCCGTTCGTTGCTGGGCCGGCAGCAGTTCGATAAATTCCTTGAAACGCCCATCGAGAAAACTCCATCCATGTTGAATGTGGCGAATCAAGCTCTGTGCCTTGTATTGTGTGACAACGCCGATGCGACGCACACCAGAATTAACACAATTGGACAGTGGAAAATCAATGATGCGAAATTTACCACCAAAGGGAACCGCAGGTTTGGCGCGCCAATCGGTGAGTTGATGTAAACGACTACCCCGCCCACCCGCCAGTATCAGCGCGATGGTGTTGAGCGTGATGTCGCTGCGAAAACGTATACTGGTTTTATGCTTTGTCAGGGTTTCATTCATATGCACGCACTCCTTATCTTCCATCGCGAGACCAGTCGCCACTATCTGGCCGAATAGGTAATGGTATTATGGCATTTTCTTGCACATAACTTTAGTTTAATTACCCATTGCAAACAGGCAGACAAGCTATAATCCCCATTATGCAAGTTAACCAGTCTATCAATGAATACCCCTGATCAAACGAATTCACTGCTGAATGCGCTGCTGGATGCAAAGCTGCATGATCCATTCGCTTATCTTGGTGTTCATACGGAACACAACCATGCCTTGATACGGGTATTTCGACCCCATGCGGTAAATGTATGGATCAAGATTGCCGATAATCTCGAACCTATGATGCAGGTTCATTCTGGTGGAATTTTCGAGTGGCGCGGCAAAATTCTACCCAACATACCTTACCTATTGCGGATTGAAGAAAGTAACGCGGCAGGAAAAATCTCCATCCAGGAAACCTATGATCCTTACGTTTTTCCGCTACAAATTTCTGCTCATGACTTGTATTTATTCAATGAAGGCAAGCTGCGACAGGCTTATCACACGTTAGGTGCACATAAAGTCAGCATAGCCGGTATTGAAGGTGTGCGTTTCTCAGTGTGGGCGCCCAATGCTGAACGCGTCAGTATCGTTGGCGATTTCAACCGATGGGATGGCCGGACGCATCCGATGGCCGTTCATTATTCCAGTGGCGTATGGGAATTATTCATTCCTGGCCTGCCACCAATGTCACTTTACAAATACGAAATCCGCAATCGTGAGAGTGGAGAAATTCTACTCAAGACTGACCCCTATGCGACACGCTTTGAACTGCGTCCAGATACGGCGGCACTGACACCCGCGAACGGACACTATGACTGGCAGGATATTGAATGGATGACCCAGCGTGCAGACTGGAACTGGCTCAATGCGCCACTCAATATTTATGAGGTTCATGTGGGTTCTTGGAGACAGCATCCTGACGGCCGCTTTTACACTTATCGTGAACTGGCTCAGTACCTGTTGCCTTATGTGCTGGAAATGGGCTATACCCATATCGAATTAATGCCCATATCAGAGCATCCGCTGGATGAATCCTGGGGTTACCAGACAACCGGATATTTTGCTGCTACCAGCCGCTATGGTTCACCCGAAGATTTCAAATTTTTCGTTGATGCCTGTCATCAGGCCGGAATAGGCGTAATACTTGATTGGGTGCCCGCACATTTTCCGCAGGATGCCTTTGCTTTGGCCCGTTTTGACGGTACTGCATTGTATGAACATGAAGATCCGCGCCGTGGGTTTCATCATGAATGGGGTACTAATATCTTTAATTACGGGCGCAGCGAAGTAAAATCATTCTTATTATCAAGTGCCCATTACTGGTTATCCGAGTTTCATCTTGACGGGTTGCGGGTAGATGCGGTTGCCTCGATGCTTTATCTGGATTATTCCCGAAAACAGGGAGAATGGTTGCCAAATAAAGGCGGCGGCAGGGAAAATCTGGAAGCGATTGATTTCCTGCTGGACCTGAACATCATGGTTCATGAAGCGTTTCCCGGCGCGCTGACACTGGCAGAAGAGTCGACCGCATGGCCAGCAGTATCACGCCCCACCTATGCTGGCGGTTTAGGGTTTTCAATGAAATGGAATATGGGCTGGATGAACGATACTCTTTCCTACCTGCGGCAGGATCCCGTACATCGGCGTTTTCATCACAACCAGCTTACGTTTAGTCAACTCTATGCCTATACTGAAAATTTCATATTACCCTTATCACATGATGAGGTAGTCCATGGAAAAGGCGCTCTATTAGCCAAAATGCCGGGGGATTCCTGGCAGAAATTTGCAAATCTGCGTTTATTATTTGTCTACCAGTTGACCTGGCCCGGCAAGAAACTCAATTTTATGGGCAACGAATTTGCTCAAGGGCAGGAATGGAGAGTTAACCATGAACTGGACTGGAAATTGCTGGAACAAAAACAGCATTGCGGTGTGCAGGCTGCACTCCGTGATTTGAATTATTTGTATAACAACACCCCGGCATTACATCAACTCGACTTTTGTTCGGAAGGCTTTTCCTGGATCGATTGTCAGGACACCGATCAGTCTGTTATCAGTTATTTACGCCGTACCAGCGACGACCGGTTTATAGTGGTGGTGCTCAATTTTACACCGGTCCCGCGTACAGGCTATCGTATTGGTGTGCCCACCCACGGCATTTATCGAGAAATATTCAACAGTGATTCCACCTACTATGGTGGAAGCAATATGGGTAATGCAGGAGCCATTGCTACCATCCATAGGCCATGGATGGGACAGCCTGACTCGATTGTTATCACCTTACCACCACTGGCGGGCATTATTCTTTCTTTGAAGGATTTGTAACACATACAGAGGGTTAATGTGCGGGTATTACATAATCAACTGTCAGCATCTCCAGTAAATGCCGGTTCTGGTCACGAAAATAAACCCCACGCCCACCATAATCATGATTGATGGTCATATTATCATCCTCACTGGGGCCACTGCCATATTTGATTTTCTCGTTTTGTAACCGCTCGAATATTTCATCAAATTCCTGTTCAGAAACCTTGAATGCATAGTGATTTGATTCAAATTTCTCCCTACTGTCAAAATCCAGGCTTAACGTATCATTTACCCGGACCACGATGAAGCGTGAGAACTCGCCGATATATTCAAAACCGAACAGCCGGCAATAGAAATTTGCCGACTCGATATTATCGAAGCACGGCACAATGGTGTGATTAAGTGTAATAGTCATCAGCTTTATCCTCCAAAAAGAACGATCAATCCTAACAGTATTTCGACGTAACCCGTATCAGTCCAGTGCTTCCGAGTTGAATGCGCTGCACGTGGCCAGATCAGATTCGCTGCCAGCAGGAAGTTGTGCCGCCAAGTCTCGCAGTGCTGTGCGCAGACCTTCTTCAAGAACCGGATGATAGAACGGAAGGCGCAGCATATCCTGTACCGTAAGCGAACGATCGATAGCCAATGCCAGTAGATGCGCCATATGTTCACCCGCAGGCGCACACATTTCCGCACCCAGCAATCGGCCACTCTCCGCTTCGGCATAAAGACGCATGATACCTTTGTTACGTTGGCCCGTGCGCGCGCGTCCCTGGCGATCAAAACGCACTTCTCCAACCCGTATTTTTGCGCTATCGAGTGGCTGAAAGTGATTGCCCACAACCGCTATGCCGGGGTCGGAAAATACAATGGCAAGCGGCGCTCGGCGATTAAAACAGACTGGAATAGATTGGGTCGCATTCAGTCCAGCAATGTGTCCTTCATCCGCAGCTTCGTGCAATAGCGCTACCTGGTCATTGGCATCGCCCACCATAAATACGGGCAGATCAGCCACTTGCATGGTGCCTGGGTTAACAGACGGCATGCCGCGTTGATCGAGCGTAACCCCCAATGTTTCGAGACCCAGATTATCAATGTTGGGACGTCGCCCCAATGCCGCAAGAACACAGTCGACCACTATTTTCGTGCTCCCGGCATTTACCTGTACACCTTCACTCACCGCGTTCAGATCAGCTTTATCACCCAGATACATCGGGAACTCTCGTTCTAACAGCTCCGTTGCAACCGCATTGACCTGTGGGTCTGTTAATCCGGCAACAGTCTGGTTGCTGCTGAAGGCCGCCACGCGAATGCCAAGCCGGGAAAGTGCCTGGGCCATTTCAACCCCGATGGATCCCATTCCTACTACGGCCATACGAGCAGGTAGCGTTTCCTGCTCGAACAGGGTATCCGTGGTCAGCAGCCGTTCCTCCAGTCCGCGCCAGGAAGAAGGGACAATCGGGCGCGATCCGGTGGCAATAATAATGTTACGTGCCTGCAGTTCCTGTCCGTTTACTTCCAGCCTGTCCGGCGCAAGCAGGCGTGCACGCCCGGAAATAGCACGTTCGCCCAGTTCCTCCGTGGTTTTCAATGTGCTGGCAACGAAATCATCGCGCAACCGTCGCACGCGCTGCAGCACATCGGGAATACTGACGCTAAGGTGACTGGCGCCGCAAATACCGAATTCCTCAAAGGTAGTTCGACGATAAAAAGCATTCGCCGCTTCGATTAACGCCTTGGACGGCATGCAGCCAACCCGGGCACATACAGTGCCCCAGGGACCATCATTAATAATCACGAAACGCTGGGTGCGTTTTTTTACTTCCCGTAGCGCGGCGAGACCTGCGCTACCTGCGCCAACGATAATAACATCCAGTATTTCCTTCATAGCATTCTCCTCCGGTTAAGACGAACTGAATTGGAGCCGATTGCAAGTCAATTGGTTAGCTACTGAAAAAAAGTATGCCGGCGGAACGCTGCATTTCGCAGTAAACTGATCAAGTTGCGAGACACGTTTTTTCAATCACATACTGAGATTCGTCTTACAACCACACCATCATACCCATTTCCAAAGGATGGGTCAGTAGTGGATGATGTGGATAAATTCGAATGTAATATTCCTGCTTACCACACAATTCCGGCGTAAGCTTTAGTTCAAACAGATGTTCATCTGATTCTTTAATCCCTATATATTCAAACCTGAAATGCTTGAAATTACATAATCTGGGTTGCTTATATTGACGACATAACAGGAGTTCTATTATGACATCCTCAGGCTTTAAACTATTTAGTTTAGCTGCGATCTTGAAATTTAATACCTCATTAAAATTCGCACGCTGGGACGGCGTACCTATTCGTCGCAGTCCAACACCACTCCATGCTTCTCTTATTCTACTTTTCCATGCGGCAATTTTCTTTGCTCCATCAAAACCTTCTTCTGCATATCGCACAGCTTGTTTACCCGCTGGCAGATAAAATTTATTGACGTACTCATCTACCATACGCGTAGCATTGTAGCGTGGCAGCAGCGATGCCATGGAATGTTTGGCCATTTTGACCCATTCAGGTGAATAACCGAGCTTGCCGAGATTGTAATAGCATGGAATTACCTGATCTTGCAAAATCTCATAAAAAGCCCGGCTTTCTTCCTTATCACGCAACACGGCTTCCCTATTTTCCGAACCTGGCTTAATCGCCCACCCATTGGAACCATTGTAACCTTCTCCCCACCAGCCATCCAGTACACTCAGATTAATCACACCATTCATACCTGCTTTCATACCTGATGTGCCACTGGCTTCCAGCGGGAAGATCGGGCTGTTAAGCCAGACATCCACTCCGGCGACTAACCGTCGAGCAAGTCGCAGGTCATATCCCTCAATCAATAAAAGTCGCCCATGGAATTCCGGCAATTGAGCTACTTGACTGATACGCCGGATTAAGTCCTGACCTGGAACATCTGCCGGATGGGCCTTTCCTGAAAAAACAAGTAATACCGGATGTTGCTGATCCAGAATTATTTTTCGCAGCCAGTCAAGATTTTCGAATAACAAAGTTGCACGCTTATAGGTCGCAAAGCGGCGGGCAAAACCCAATATCAAAATATTCGGATTGATTGGATCAGTAAACTTGAGCAGCCGATCAAGATGCGCTTCAGAACCATGATTCCTGGCGTTCTGTTCCGTCAGACGGGCACGTATCCCATAAAGCATTTGCGACTTTAAAGACTGTCGCACGCTCCAGAATAAATGATCAGGTATTGAATGAATACGTGACCAATATTCTGTATCACACATTTTGTTGCGCCATTCATGACCGAGATAACGATCGAACAGGTCAGACCAGTGCTGTGCAAGAAAAGTCGGCGCATGCACCCCATTCGTAATATAGGTCATCGGATTTTCTTCTGGCTCAATCTGTGGCCATAAATCCCGGCAAATATTAGCTGAGACATCGCCGTGTATCTTGCTCACGCCATTATGTGAGCGTGAACCATGAATAGCCAGTACCGTCATATTGAAATCCGAACTTCCTGCGGCATGACCAAGCGCCATGAATTCTTCGTTCGTAATGTTCAGATCCTGATAGAAAGGCTCAAAATAGGTCTGCATCATGTCCATACTGAATTGATCATGTCCAGCGGGTACCGCAGTATGCGTTGTAAATACGGTGTTGACTGCCACGACCTCCAACGCACTGGCGAAATCAAGTCCCTGCCGCACCAGATTGCGTATTCGCTCAAGTATCATAAATGCGGCATGACCTTCATTGATATGCCACACCGTAGGATTGACACCCATCGCCTTTAATGCACAGACACCACCCACACCCAGGATAATTTCCTGTTCAATCCGCATGATTTTGTCACCACCATATAGGTTATGCGTAATATAGCGATCTTGAGGAGAATTTTCTGGTAAGTCGGCATCGAGAAGATAAAGTGTGACATGACCAATTTTCGCCTGCCATACTTTTACAATAACCGTTCGTTGCGGCAAAGCTACTTCAATTCGTAAATCTGAGCCATCTTCATGCAGTACCGGCAAAACCGGAAGATCCTCAAAATCTGAAATAGTGTAAGTAACATGCTGGTTGCCTTGACCATCGATGGTTTGAAAAAAATACCCCTGACGATAGAGCAAGCCAACGGCAACGAATGGCAAGTTTAAATCACTTGCTGCCTTGCAGTGATCCCCCGCCAGGATGCCCAGGCCACCGGAATAAATAGGCAGACTCTCATGAAATCCAAATTCAAAACAGAAGTAGGCAATTCGATCCTGCGGGTGTAGTCCTTCCATACCCTCATGCAAAGAGGGTTCATAATGATACGAATCATAAGTTGACAGAATACTGTTGTAAGTAGCAAGGAAAACCCGATCTTCCGTTGCTCTCTGCAAAATGGATTCATCTACGCGTTTGAGAAATGCTTTGGGATTATGTCCAACAGCCTCCCATAAATGAGGATCAAGACCGGAAAAAAGCGTCCGCGTGGCGCGATCCCAGCTATACCAGAGATTATTAGACAGCTCCTCCAGGCGCGCAAGACGAGGCGGTATCTTGGGATTGACGGTAATGGTGAACTGAGTTCTGGGAAACATTAAGATTCTCCTTGATGAGGAATAGGCATGAGACAAAATTCAATTAAGCGCAGGAATTTTATTCATTCCTACTCAAGGCGGTTAAATAGGCGCATAGCGATCTATGTAACTGTTTGCACAAGGAAAACAGTGAACGACAAATTATTAGAGGCGCCCTAAATTCCTTGCTTGTCGTTCAGCGCCAAGTAAGCACACGTCAGGATTTGTAATTACATGCACTGGGATTTTATTCATCATCGGAGAAAATCGCCCCTTGTCGCGAAATGCCCGCATAAAGCCACCTGCACTTAATATATTAATAATTTTTGGCGCGATGCCGCCCGCAATATATACACCATTACGACATAAACCCGCAAGCGCCAGATTGCCTGCGTAAGCGCCATAAATCTCAGCGAACACATCCAGTGAACTTATTGCAACCGGGTGTTTGTCTATCAGTGCAAGCTCAGTTATGGCTGCACCACTGTCTTCGTCAAGATTTATCTGCGCCCGATTTGAAGATGCCGCTGAGTTCATTTGCAGGAAATTAAAGATATTGGTTAAGCCGGGGCCCGATAGCAAACGCTCTACCGAAACATGTCCAAATTTATTTTGAAGCGCTTCAAACAACCTAATCTGCAAATTGCAGTTGGGCGCAAAATCCATATGCCCGGCTTCCGTTGAAATTGGAATATAGCGACCTCCCTGCCAGGTAAGCCACGCCACCCCTAAGCCAGTCCCTGCACCCAATACGACTCGCGTTTCCTGCACATGTGCCTTGCCTGCCTGCAGCGTTACCAGGTCGCCGGGTAATAGTATTTCAATGGCCAATGCGGCGGCCTCAAAATCATTAATGAGTTTAACCCTGGGTATTGAAAATTCAGCCGTAATGTCTGCGCTATCTATTACCCAGGGTAAATTGGTCAATTTCGATTGCTGTGCAACGACTGACCCCGCTACGGCAAAACAAGCGGCAACCGGATGGCTGATTGTTTTTGTTATTTCATTTCTATTCAAAAAATTTCTGAGCAGGTCAGAGAAAGTAGTATAAGCGCGGCTGTCATAGCGCTGCGTGAAGTGCACACGCATTTCCCCATCCCTTAATTCTGCAATCTGTAATAAAGTCTTGGTGCCACCGATATCACCATAAACCACCTGTTTGCTCAAGTATTTTTCAATCCGAAAGAGTCTAAAGAAAAGTTTGCGAATCTGATAATCTGGCGCAGATTTGATCCCGTTGCGTGGATGGGCATTTCAACATTATTTGTCAGCCCCCCTCACTCGGGATGCTTTAAAAAGTCTGTCAGACCTTGCGCAGGAATTTTGTGCTTTCAGGGCGCTTTGCCAGATAACATTAGAGCCTCTCTAAAAACCTGGAAACTTGAATTTTTAGAGAGGCCCTTAACCTGACCAAGCTCGACCGGCTCCTAGCGTGGGACGAGGTTACCATTATCATCGGAAAAAATGATTTCAACACGCCGATTCAGTTGGCGAGTAGCGGCACTATCGTTGCTGGCAACCGGATAAGCCTCACCATAACCACGCAAAGCGATACGGTCACTGCTGATTCCCCGATCTATCAAAGCCATCCGAACCGCATTGGCGCGTCGATCAGAGAGCTCTTGATTGTAATTGGAACTGCCCGTGCTGTCGGTATGGCCTTCAATCAATACCTTACGTTGAGGGTATTGTCTGAGAAAATCCGCCAGTTTTTGTACGTTACGCATTCCATTTGGCTCCAGTTGCGCCATGTCGGTACGAAACAATACATCGCCCAGCGTGATCACCAGACCTCGTTCCGTCTTCTTGGCGTTTAGTTCCTTGAGCTGCATTTCTTGCTGCGCAATAAGTGCCTGGTCCAGTGCCGCCTGCTTTTTGAATTCATCCGCTTCAGCCGTTCTCGCTTTAAGGAGAGTTTGATCACGTTCTCCGCCGGCGTTGGCAACCACTAACTCAGCTATTTTTCGCTTAGTAGTTTCCTGCGCAATTGCAACCTGCTGATTGGCCATATAGGCCAGGTGATTGACGGTGGTATCACTTTCCCCGCTGCTCAAAGCAACGTCCGCTTTATTCAGGAAATCGCCGGCTTCTTTCAATTCTTGCGCCGCCATATTGGTAACCTGGGGATTTGATCGTGCGCTGTTGTAATTGTTATGCGCCTCTGCAAGAGATGAATTTTGCGGTATTGCGCTGCAGCCAGAAACAATAGCGGCAGCTACTAGAATCATAGAAAAATACCAGTTTTTTTGCATGATGAACTCCATTGAGGATTATTGGGCTTGACGGTCTATTTCCTGGCGTAACACGCGGCTATCTTCCTGCAATGCCTCTGCTGCTTTCACCGCCTTAGCTGAACGCGCCATCGCACCAGCCAGTTGGGCATCCATCTGTGCCTGTTCTGCCAGTTGTCGGGCAAGTACATAATTTCTATCAACGATTGCGCGCTCGGCTGCCGCCATCTTTTCCATCGCAGACTTGAACTGTAGCGGTGCAAATTCACTGCCGCCAGAGCTAATTGCATTATTCACTGCCGTTCTGGAAACCGCCATCTGTTCCGTAGGTGCCGGTATGCTTTGGCAACCCGCCAGGAAAATTACAGAAATTACGGTTATACCGAGCATGTGCCTCATTTGACACGACTTTAAGTAGTAAAAATTCTTCATCATTTTTTTATCCAATGAATTAAACTCCGAGCACAATTGTTGCAATGAATATGTATTGCCATTGTAACAATTGACAATTTAGCTATTTCTAAAGCTGGTTCTCGTGGTATTGACATGAACACCTGCTATTCCGGGTAAAAATCGGGAATCTGACGTTTCATTCAGCGGCAACAAAGCATTCGGTTGCCTCCACTGAATTAATTTAATCAATGTCAACCTGTCTACGTGATATGTTTTTTATTGCCTGGTATTTTGCTATGTTGAAAAGTATTCCAATGTTGCTGCGCAACGTGAAAATTGATCAAGCTCGACTCTATGAACAGCAACCCCCGTTTTACTAAAAGCTTTTTTTAATATCTTTAATATCTTCTTTGAGGTCACCAAAACCCGCCTGAACCTTGCCGACGTTTTTCTGCACATTTCCTTCTGCTTCCATATTTTCGTCGCTTAGTATCTTGCCGGTAATTTCCTTAACTTTGCCTTTGGTTTCTTCGATTCGGCCTTTCATTTGGTCTTTGTTCATGTTCATGATTGTCTCCCGAGAGTTAGTTTCAAGCGATGGCCAACACAAGGAGTTATGTCTTTCATCACTTATTTGTAACAATATAGACAGAACCGGTCTCGGTCTGTACGGTAGCGTACTTAACTGAGATAAACTACCTCGCCCAAGCTTTTAGTCCTCAAGAGAAATAGGCGTTTCAAACCCCATCGGTTTGACTGCAAGAACCGAACAGTCGAGCTGGTTGAGAATGGTTTCTGCCGTATTACCCATAAAAATACCAGAAATACCTGTACGAGCTACGGTACCCATGACCACGAGATCAGCCGCAAGCTCCTTGGCGAAGGCGGGAATCACCTTGCGTGGATAGCCCTTCAGTAAATGTGTTTCAGGCTTGAGATATTCCACAGCAGTCAGTCCCAACTTGTCGATAACCTCATCCATTAACACGTTCAGATTCTGCTGATGCCGTTGTCTTACCTCTTCAATAAAGGCAATGACATCATCATCCGACATATCAATGAACGCACCCCGTATTGAATCTTCACCAATAGCTTCCCATGCATGAACGATGTGCAACTCTGCAAATTCAGCCAGCGCCAATGAACTCGCCAATTCTAGAATTTGAAGATTGAGATGCTGTCTTACTTTTAAC
This sequence comes from Nitrosomonas sp., assembly GCA_030682075.1. Classification (GTDB taxonomy): domain Bacteria; phylum Pseudomonadota; class Gammaproteobacteria; order Burkholderiales; family Nitrosomonadaceae; genus Nitrosomonas. The sequence continues at coordinate 1,640 of JAUXRH010000194.1, read as the reverse complement.
TCTTCCGGCTGATAATAATCATCGACATCCACAGCCGCCAATACTTTGTGGAACGCTTTGGGAGATTCTGCCTTGACTAACAATACCGGGCACGGGCACTTGCGTAGCAAGTGCATGTCATCACTGCCAAACACTCGATCCAGCAGTCCCCCACTTTCAGCTGTCTTGATCACCAGGTCATGATTGTTACGAAGAACTGTGCGGATAATCTCCAAATAGGGAATACCAACCAGCACGTTGGTTTGTATTTCGATATTTTCTCGCCAAGGCGCAACCAGCTTTTCCAGCCCCTGTCGATGCCCTGCGACTATCTTTGCCTGGAGTTCCTCGATCGACTGGGTATGATCGATTAGCTTGGTATTACCTGGTATTTCATCGATTATCTCGACCACTGTAAGACGCGCCTGGTTGTTTTCCGCCATAGCGACGGCGCGTTCCAAAGCGCCGCGACTGATAGAACCCGGTGTTGCAATACAAAGAATATTTTTGAACCTTTGCATATTATTGTCCTCCCTTATTTATTTCGATCCTTGTGCCATACAGAATGCTGCTTCAGCTTCAGGGTACCCCTAAAAATCCAATTTTGCGAGCAGCCGCTTTGCGGTTTGCCTGCTTACCCCGTTTCGTCGCAATACGGCGTTACTCATAAAAAATTTTCTCTTATATATCAACCATATGCTGCGATAAAATTTTTTCCCGCGCCTTGTCTTGCTTGGAAACTTGAATTTTTAGAGATGCCCTTCAGTAACCCTATATAAGAAGCAACGAGCAGAATGTGTAACCCTATATTAAAGTCTTAAAGTCGATTGCGGTTGCGGTTGCGACAAATCAGCATTACATGTCTTACTCGTGGGCACCTCTAAAAATTCAGAGTTCTAAACAAGACCAGGCGCGAATAAAAAATATTGACGCAGCATATGATTGATAGGTAAGGAAATATTTTTTGTGAGCAACGAAGTATTGTGACGAAACGGGGTAAGCAGGCAAACCGCAAAGCGGCTGCTCGCAAAATTGGATTTTTAGAGGTGCCCTCGTTTCAACCGTGTTTTATTGCCTATGTATTCACTCTGAGCGCCTAGGAGTCTGTCGGACTTAAGATTGATCTACTGCGCAAATGGGACAAGCGGTTCATATTACCCTGATTTTTCGTTGCATAGAATGACTATGCGCCTCAAAATCCGGCCAATCTGTCCTCGCTTTCCCACTTTGCTCGCTACGATCACTTAAGTCCGACAGACTCCTAAAGACATCTGACTATCAGACGGATGATTAAGGTTAGGCGGATCACCTCGCAATAAAGCCATCAAGTCACGTTTCTCAAACAAATTGAGCTGTAGTAACCGCAAGATCTGCTGCATGGTTTTGTTCATTCTTGACTGGAATTTGATGAAAGCCAGAAGCAAATACACACACAAAACAATCCAGATCTGCGTCATCACAGCATTCTTGCTCGTTCCGATAAAAGACTTAATCTTCAGGTTTTGCTTGATCCATTGTATCCCTCCAACCCCACCACCTACCCACATTCCTTCAACAATGCTTCAATATCCTCCGGTGCAAGCGGTAGCAATTCATCGATTCGGCTGTTAGGCCAGGTAGGAAGTTTTTCGAGGGTGTCGGCTAGCCATTCTGCGGGATTG
>JAUXRH010000193.1 GCA_030682075.1 Nitrosomonas sp. | reverse complement strand
CGGCTTGCCTGCTTACCCCGTTTCGTCACAATACTTCGTTACTCACAAAAAATATTTCCTTACATATCAATCATATGCTGCGTCAATATTTTTTATTCGCGCCTGGTCTTGTTTAGAACTCTGAATTTTTAGAGGTGCCCTTGAGTAAACTGGCTTCGGCGATCACGACGCCTATCATCGACTTTACCAGTTTTTGCACCCGATTCAGGGCGACGAATTGCCCTGTCAGCAAGTTAATCACAATAGCCTTCAGGCCATTGCCGTATTGTAACGGGCCGTGCAGGTCTGGTGGGAAGACACCTTTCACCGTGGCATCACAGGCTGGGCAGCATTTGATTTCGGCATCCACGTGATCAATGACTTTCTCGAAGACAATGTCGATCCTGGTGCGCCTTTCATGGTCCATGCAAGGCACATTGCTCAGGTCCTGCGCACAAACATCGCAGGTGAGCGCTTGTGCAATCGGGGAGACAATGGGGTCGCGTCTTGCGTTAATACAAATAACAGCTGAAAATACGGAGTAGGAGTGGAATGTATGTTGTATCGCAAGACCTGACACCGTTTGTGCGTGACACCGTTTGTGCGTCGATAATCAATGAAATGACTTATCACGCATACTCACACTCACCAAATCATAGAAATTCCCTTATAAGATGGGCATTGTGAGCTATATCAGGAATAAATAATAAGATTTTTGTATATCAATATTGGAATACTCATATATCATTGTTATTCATGCATTATTGTGAATAAATACGCTAACTTATAATAATACTGGATAATTCATGAGACTTATTTACGTAACTATCATGTTGTTACTTTTGATGCCATCTCTTAGTCAGGCAAACGATTATTGGCAAGAATATCGACATAAGAAAATGATGAGCTTGTGTAGCATAAATCATCTCGAACTGCGTCGTTTATTATTAGATAGAGATAATGACGGAGAACAGAAAATGGATTTGGAGTTTATTTTGGAGAACATGACAGAAGCAGCTAAGAAAAGAGAGGAGATCGGACAAAACATTAAGCATCTATATGCTTCTCGCGTTATGAATACAATCGGGATCAGCACTGCCAAGACTGTGCCTGATAATAGTTTGTCAGGAACATTAGATATTCACGTTGTAATTAATGATAGGGGTTCTAAGACACCTGACGGTGAGCGTATATATAATGTAACTCACTTAGTTCAGTTATATGAGAAAGGATTAAGTCGTTTTGGTAGAGAAGATAAATTAGAGTTGAATACTTGGCTTGCAGGCAGTGTTACCCAGTCCCTTGTAAGAGCTGACATGGAAGCAATTAGTTTGGTAACTAAGGCAGTAGACGAAATGAAGAAAACTTTTCAAGAGGCTAGAGAATATTGCGCAAAGCATGATTTATTTCAACGCTGATTAAAACAAACGCATTTAAATGCGATTTAAGAAATTATTTTTTCTTTTTAATGGTTTTTGCATGTATTAAGCGATAATAAGCGAATATAGGAGATTCTGAATCATTTGGGAGTCATGTTAATACAATTAACAATTAAATATTATATTAATATATATCATGAGGAATAGATCATAGAAGAAAACACTTTAACAACATTGAGCTTAATCTTCCAGAGTTCTAACAATAGATGACTACTTTTGATAATCCTAAAAATGAAGAAGATAAGGCACTGAAAGAAGCATTAAAGAAAGCCATACCTCTTCAAGTTCACCGTAAAACAGATTATCCCCCGATGAATGCCCAGTTAGCAGCAATTTATTCTGAGCTGGTGCAACTGAGAAAAACAAACAAACAACAATTAAGGAAAGCTGACAGAGTTAAGAAGCATCTGGACGTTATTATTCTGGATTTATGGATAGCTGCAAACTATTACGAAAGCCCTTGGCGAATGATTAGCTTAAATAGAAACAACTATTTAAAGGACACCAGATATAGAAAAGTCTATCTTAAATATGATTTGTTCAAAGGCGTACTGCATAACCTTGTTTCTTTGGAATATGTTGATCTGAAACCTGGATTCTATGACAGATTAAATAAAAAAGGATTTGAAACACGCATAAAAGCCAGTGACAGGCTCCTAAGTTCTCTTAATTTTGACATTAAGAAAATAGAACGTGATCCTGAAGCACCGGAAGAAGAAGTCATTATCAAAAGCGCACGCAAACGGTGTCAGGTCTTGTGATACAACATACATTCCACTCCTACTCCGTATTTTCAGCTGTTATTTGTATTAACGCAAGACGCGACCCCGTTGTCTGACCCCGTTGTCTTATTTATATAAAACAATCGGTTAGATGGAGTTACTTAAGAGATTTATCCAAATTGTAGCTCTGCACGGTCACAAAATTAATATTGAAACTCTAATCATACTACTGCAACGATTGGCTGAAGTTTTAACTCAGCTAAAAAATATTGAAGAATGATTGAAAATCGGACAAGCTTCGCCTGGGAGTCTGTCGGACTTAAAGCATCTGGATGGTTAATTTGTTAAAATAGCGCTCAATTGAAACCGGATTTTTGGAAAATCGACATGAGTCATTTCAAGCCCTGGGAGACAACGGGGTCGCGTCTTGCGTTAATACAAATAACAGCTGAAAATACGGAGTAGGAGTGGAATGTATGTTGTATCGCAAGACCTGACACCGTTTGCACAAGACCTGACACCGTTTGTGCGAGAGAATTGGGTTTCAGCCGCAGGACTCAGCATCGACGGCATTGATTCGGAAGATGCTGTGCTTATCACTATATAACGCCACTGGTAAGCCATGTGCCAGAATGTGGTCGTGCAACACCTCCATATAACCCAGCGTGGTCTCGGTGGGCATGAAGCACAACTGTGTCAGTTTCCCGGTGGCATCGTCAATGAACACCAGCAGCGTGCAGCGCTCGCCGCGCCCCTCAAACCAGTCATGGGGGCTGCCATCTATCTGGATCAGCTCGCCAAACCGGGCGCGACGTTCACGTATTGGATGGGCACACACGCCACCACCACGTCTGGTTTTCCAGTAACCGGCGGTGATCATGAGTTGCCGAGTGCTTTCGACGGACAAATGCATGCTGTGCAGCTCAACCAACTTCTCGCAAGCCAGCGTCGGGCCAAAGTCGCTGTAATGTGCGCCAATCAGCGCAATGGCCGTAGCACGAAGCGTTTCATCGAGCCTTCGATTCGAAGCGTTGCCGCGTTTCTTGCTGATCAACCCGGCCAGACCTTCCCTCTGATAACGCCTGGCCAGCCGTCGCGCCTGACGGGTACTGATGTCCATTTTCCAAATAATCCGCCTCTGTTTTTAACAGGGGGGAGTTTAACCACCAGCGGACATTTCTATTTGGGAGAAAGCGGACATTACTACTTTGGGCTAACAGTAATTATAATTTGCGGTTAGAATAACGGATTTGGATTTATGAAAGGACTTTCATGTACCGCATTGCACCGAGCATTCTTTCCGCAAACTTTGCCGAATTAGGTAAAGAAATTAACGCCGTCATCGACTCTGGTGCGGACATCATTCACTTTGATGTAATGGACAACCATTATGTCCCAAATCTTACGATTGGCCCACTGGTGTGTGAAGCAATTCGGCCACTCACCGACGCGATAATTGATGTGCATTTGATGGTTGATCCCGTGGATCGTATCATTCCTGATTTTGCCAAAGCAGGTGCTAACATCATTTCATTCCACCCGGAAGCGTCTAATCATATTGATCGCACGATTAGCCTGATTAAAGAACAGGGCTGTAAGGCGGGCATGGTGTTCAATCCAGCAACGCCACTATACTATCTTGATCATGTACTGGATAAACTTGATTTAGTCTTAATTATGTCTGTAAACCCAGGATTTGGCGGACAATCATTTATCCCAGAAGCACTCAATAAATTAAGAGCCGTTCGTAAACGAATTGATGCAGCTGGAAAAGATATCATGCTGGAAATTGATGGCGGCGTGAAAATTGATAATATTGCAGAAATCGCCCGAGCTGGCGCTGATACCTTTGTTGCAGGTTCTGCTATTTACAACGCAGGAAAAGACAGCGACCCACACCGTTATGATTCCGTAATCTCTGCATTACGCGCCGAACTCGCAAAAGTTTAATGCTATCCAGCAAGAACTTAAGGACATTTGCTGGATTTATTCTACATGAATAATACAAAATTTTCTTACGCTGCAACAACGACAGAGAGAATCAGTTTTCCACTGTCGGTAAAAGTAGTGATGATTGATCTCGATGGGACATTACTCAACACAGCCGATGATCTAGCCCTTGCTGCCAATTTGATGCTGCGTGCATTAAGCAAACCCGAATTATCAATTGCCACCATTCAATCTTTTATCGGCAAAGGAATACAAAGATTAGTTGAGCGCTCTTTGACTGGAGACATTGACGGCAAACCGGATGCTGAGCTGCTTTCTAAAGCATTACCGATCTACCACCGTTTCTATGCAGAGAATCTATGCATCAACACCCGTCCTTATCCGGGTGTTGTTGATGGCATCCTTAACTTTAAAAAAGCAGGTTTCAAACTTGCCTGCATTACCAACAAATCCGAGATTTTTACCTTGCCCCTGTTGCGTGCAACCAATCTGCTGGATTATTTTGAAATCGTCCTGTCCGGTGACAGCCTGTCAAAGAAGAAGCCTGATCCGATGCCTTTATTGCATATTTGCAAGCATTTTAGTACGCAACCGCAGGAAGCGCTGCTGATTGGCGACTCATTAAATGATACGATCGCCGCGCGTGCAGCCGGTTGTTATGTTTTTTGTGTGCCTTATGGCTACAATGAAGGTCGGGACGTACATAAACTGGATTGTGACGCGATCGTTGAATCTATCGTTGACACATCAAAACTGCTCATAATTAAGCCATGACCGAGATTGAATTCAATGAACTGGCAGCGCAAGGTTACAACCGCATTCCCATTGTACTCGAAACCTTTGCGGATCTTGATACCCCCCTATCGGTCTATCTTAAACTTGCTAACAAGCCTTATTCCTATTTACTGGAATCCGTCCATGGTGGCGAACGTTTCGGACGCTATTCTTTAGTTGGTCTACCTGCCACCACCCGGATGGAAATCCGCGGCGACCAGATCCAGCTCATCACGAATACAGAAATACAGGAAATTGAGACGGATGATACACTTGCATTCATTGAATCCTATCAAGCACGATTTAAAGCTGCACTCTACCCAGGATTGCCGCGATTTAGTGGTGGCCTGGTTGGCTATTTTTCCTACGATACCATCCGTTATATCGAAAAAAGACTGACTGGTCATGCCTGTCCCGATACTCTCAATACACCCGATATTCTGTTGCTACTGTCAGAACAACTGGTCGTCGTAGATAATCTTTCTGGCAAGCTTTATCTCATCGTTTATGTCGATCCAAAAGAAAGTAATGCCTATCAGATCGGACGAAACCGAATTAAAGAATTACTTTTACAACTACGCCAACCGATTGAAATACCAGAGGAAAAATCGGCACAACCTGGCGTCGCCGTTTCAGAATTTACAGAAGAAGCATTCATCGCCGCTGTAGAGCGCGCCAAACGCTACATCTATGATGGCGACATCATGCAGGTCGTTCTCTCACAACGTACCAGCAAACCCTATCATGCATCGCCACTGGCACTTTATCGTGCATTGCGTAGCCTTAATCCTTCACCCTATATGTTTTATTATCAATTTGATGATTTTCATGTGGTGGGCGCTTCACCAGAAATTCTGGTACGTCTTCAAGGCGATACGGTGACTGTACGTCCCATTGCTGGTACGCGACCACGTGGAAAAAACATCCAGGAAGATACAGCACTTGCCGCTGACTTATTAGCAGACCCTAAAGAACGCGCAGAACACGTCATGTTGATGGATTTGGGACGGAATGATATTGGACGCGTAGCACAAACAGGCATGGTAAAAGTCACTGAAAATATGCAGATCGAAAATTACTCGCATGTCATGCACATTGTTTCCAATGTCGATGGCAAGCTAAAACCTAATCTTAGCGCCATCGACGTGCTGCGAGCCACTTTCCCGGCAGGTACGGTAAGTGGCGCGCCCAAAGTCCGCGCCATGGAAATAATTGATGAATTAGAACTTTCCAAACGGGGTATTTACGCGGGTGCCGTTGGCCATCTGGGGTTTAATGGTGATATGGATTTAGCCATTGCTATTCGTACAGGTATCATCAAAGATGGCATGCTGCATGTACAAGCAGGTGCTGGCATTGTTGCAGATTCTGTACCCTTAAGTGAATGGATTGAAACACAGAATAAAGCTAAGGCACTACTCCGCGCAGCAGAAATTGCTGAAGCGGGGTTAGACAGCAAAATTGAATAAGAAAACCAACACTACATACAAGACAAATAGTTAACTAGCAGTCAGCCTCGTTTCAATTTCCGCAAATGTCTTGGCAACTTCTGTCGGGATAATGGTCGTACCCAACTGTTTCTCAATCTGAGTCAATGAAAAAATACCACAGATCGTCGGGGGTATACCATCCACACTCTTCTCAATCACCAGCGTATGCTGTCTGCCGCTCTCACGTAAGCTGAAGACAACATCACCCACCTTGGCATGTGCCACTTCTTCAATCGCGATCGCTTCCAGATTATTAAGAGGCGTCATAATATCGGATACCAGAATCTCATTATGCTTGACACGTCGCTCTTGAATGAAGCGCAGTGGCTTCTCGCCAAGAATATCTGATGCAGTAATAAGTCCCATCAGCGTATGGTCCTGATTCACTACAAATAATGAGCGTACACCGCGTTGCATCATATAGGCATTGGCTAATTCCATGGTCACATTTGGCGCAGTGATGGCGGCATTAACTCGCCGCAAATTAGTCATTACATCCAGTGCTGGCGATTCCAGAACCACATGTTTAGGCGCAGACGCTTGAAATATTCTAACAGCACCCGTTAGATTCTGTGCGGGCAGGGGGTGATAGTTACTCGTCATGTCATTCTCCACCGTTGGTTGATGGGATTACCAGATAGCGAAAAAAGTAATTACAACCTTTCCTCTCGAACGAGATTACTCTTAATAAAATAACGGGTCAATACTTAGCCACTTTTGCTGCACAAGCGTCTGTTTCGCGTTTACTCATCAGCACTTATAGCCATACTGTTACGTTGATCGGTTACGAAGAAATGGTCATTCGAAATTCTTGAGATTTTTTTTGGTAACTACTCACCCCCTTCAAAAATAATCCAAAAAACACTTGACAGGTTTTTGGGCAAGAAAAATTAGATTCCCTTTCACGCTGAAAAATCCATGCACTATGCACATTGGATTCTGGAATAAGCCGCTTCCAGTATAATTT
>JAUXRH010000182.1 GCA_030682075.1 Nitrosomonas sp. | reverse complement strand
GGCTTGCCTGCTTACCCCGTTTCGTCACCATACTTCGTTGCTCACAAAAAATATTTCCTTACCTATCCATCATATGCTGCGTCAATATTTTTTATTCGCGCCTGGTCTTGTTTAGAACTCTGAATTTTTAGAGGTGCCCTTGATTAAAATGGCCAATAGATTATCAAAGGTTCAATCGGACGCTGTACGGATTACCGACCTATCCTTAAAAAATGATTTGTGTTTTTACAATACCCTCGCGCATGGTTGCACGAGGGTGGCGCTGGAAACGTGATCAATTTATTTCTGCTTCACTTGAGCAAGACCATTAACTAGCTGAGTACGCATCTGTTTTGTATCTGCAAATCAACCACGATCGTTTCTTCATTTCTCACTGAGTGATTCCTGCCATTGAAATCAAGCATGTGTCAAAGCATTTTGGCACAGTGCGCGCCTTGACCGATGTTAATCTTGAAATCTATAAAGGTGAATTCTTCGCGCTACTTGGCCCTAATGGCGCCGGAAAAACTACGCTGATCAGCATTATTGCCGGGCTATCCATCGCGAGCAAAGGCAGCATAAGTGTTATGGGGCATGATGTAATTACGCAATATCGCGATGCTCGGCGTATGTTAGGTGTGGTTCCACAGGAGTTGGTGTTTGATCCATTCTTTACCGTGCGTGAAGCACTGGTCATTCAATCCGGTTATTATGGAGTCAAGAACAATGATCGCTGGATTGATGAAATAATCAACAATCTGGATCTTGCCGATAAAGCCAATACAAATATGCGCGCGTTATCCGGCGGCATGAAACGTCGCGTACTGGTAGCGCAGGCATTAGTACATAAACCACCCGTTATCATATTGGACGAGCCAACGGCAGGTGTTGATGTGGCTCTGCGTCAGACACTCTGGCGTTTTATTAAACAACTCAATCAAGATGGCCATACCATTATTCTCACCACACACTATCTGGAAGAAGCAGAAGCCCTGTGTAATCGTGTGGCGATGTTAAAACAGGGAAGAATTGTCGCGTTGGACAGTATAAAGAATCTAATCGGTCGAATTTTGAATCATTCCTTACGTTTGAGACTATCATCCAGCCAATTACCTGCAGCCTTAACGAAACAACTGATTAGCAAAATCGGGGATTATCATGTCTTAAAGATAGATGATTATTTTCAGGTTGAATCTGTGTTGGCGGTATTGCGTAAAGCAAATATACAGGTGTTGGAAATGCAATTATTGCAGCCGGATTTGGAAGATGTTTTTGTGAATATGATGAACAATCATGAAACAGAATCAAAATGACGGGCTTCCTGACATTACTGCATAAAGAACTAGCCCGGTTTGGGAAAGTTTCGCTCCAAACAGTTTTGGCGCCGATTATTGCAACGTTACTTTATCTTCTGATTTTTTTCCAGGTATTAGAGAAACATATCGAAGTATATCCCGATATCTCCTACATCCTTTTTTTGATCCCGGGTCTGGTGATGATGTCTATCTTGCAGAATGCATTTGCCAACGCATCCTCCAGTCTGATTCAATCAAAGATCAGCGGTAATATTGTATTCATCCTGGTTTCACCCCTGTCTTATCGAGAAATATTCTTTGCCTATGTCCTTGCATCAGTCATCCGTGGATTTTTAGTCGGCTTGGGTGTTTACCTGGTGGCGCTATTATTTTTTAGTGTTCCTGTAAGCTTGCCGCTATGGGCATTATTATTTGCAATTATCGGTAGTGCCTTATTGGGCGCATTGGGTGTTATTGCCGGTATCTGGGCAGAGAAAATTGATCAACTTGCAGCTTTCCAGAATTTTATTATCTTGCCGCTGACATTATTATCTGGCGTATTCTATCCCCTTCATTCCTTGCCGTTAATCTGGCGACAATTATCTCATTTCAATCCGTTTTTTTATATGATTGATGGCTTTCGCTATGGTTTTTTTGGCGTCTCGGATGTTTCTCCTTATATAAGCCTTATAATAGTATCAAGCTGTTTCCTGGTCGTATCATCGTTAGCGATTCAGCTATTAAGAAATGGCTATAAACTCAGGCACTAAATTAAGTTATATTCGTAATACACACATGAAGGAGGTTTAAATGGTCACATCAGAAAATATTAAGCAATATATTGAAACATCATTACCATGCAAACTGGTTCAAGTTGAAGGTGAGGATGGCCATCACTTCAATGCAATTATCGTCAGCGCTGAATTCAATGGCAAAAATATGGTTCAACAGCACCAGTTGGTTTACAAAGCGCTGGGTGACAAAATGAAACAAGAGATCCATGCCCTGTCAATGAAGACATACACGCCGCAACAGTGGGCAGATCAATAGTTGCCTTTAGGTTTTAGATTGATTGGCAAAGTTCCTGGCAAAAGTGAGTCGATTGTGATGAGCGGATCGAAGTCAATAAGCTACATTAAGATAAAAAAGTATCTATATGTGGTAGCCTGCCTGTGCGCCTGCGCCAAAAAACACTCGGGCCGCCTATTTTCGCGCAACTTCTCGTTATAATTATTCCTTTTAGATTAATGCCTGGGTATTTCCTTGTTTAAATTAATTGGCGCACTTATCGGATTTTTAGTTCTCGGTTTCCTGGGTGCGTTTCTTGGTTTCATCCTCGGTGGTTTTGTAGACCGTTTTAAATCCTTCGGTGCAGCGGGCGTTAATCCATTCACTGCGGGTCATCGCCAGACAGTTTTTATTGAAACTGTTTTTATCTTAATGGGGAAATTAGCCAAGGCAGATGGTCAGGTTACAAAAGTTGAAATTTCTCATGTTGAACAATTTATTCAGCGATTGGGAATGACTTCCGCGCATAGATTGCGTGCAATTTCACTTTTTAAGCAAGGGACTTCAGCAGGTTTTGATTATGGCTCCAAACTCAATGAGTTTGTGGCAATTTGTGGGCACACCCATAGTCTGAGGCAAATGCTTCTGGTTTATCTCATTATTCTGGGATTATCAGATGGCCAGTTAAATTCAGCTGAAGAACAGCTGTTAAAAGACATTGCGCGTCGTCTTGGCTATAGCCAGAGCGCATTCAGACAATTACTGGAAATGGTTCTGAATCAAACACATTTCGCGGGTGGCCAGGTGGATTCTGCCAATGCAGTCGAAAATGCCTATAAAGCCTTGGGTGTTACGCCAAAGAATACGGATAAGGAAATCAAACATGCTTATCGTAAATTAATGAGTCAATATCATCCTGATAAGTTAATGGGGCAGGGTGTACCTGATGAAATGATTTCCATTGCAACTGAACAGGCAAAGGAAGTACAAACAGCTTATGATTTGATAAAAAAAGATCGTGAACAAAATAACGCTAAGTTTTAAAAAATAAATAATTTGTCATCTAATAAAGTGAACCCCCTTCTTTATACATTTCGCCGCTGCCCCTTTGCAATTCGCGCACGACTGGCCATAAATATCAGCGGTTATCAAGTTGAACACTGCGAAGTTGACCTGCGTAATAAGCCCCAGGCATTATTGGAATGTTCGCCCAAGGGCACGGTTCCTGTTTTACAGCTTGCCGACGGTAGAGTTATTGAAGAAAGCCTGGATATCATGCAATGGGTACTGTCCACTCATGATCCGGAAAACTGGCTGGGTGGTTGCAATGGCCCATCTGCTGAAACAATGGCTTTAATTAATCGGAACGATCATTCGTTTAAGCCCTCGCTTGATCGGTATAAATATGCGGTGCGATTTCCAGAACATTCCGTCGAATATTATCGTGAGCAGGCAGCGCTGTTTTTACAGGAATTAGAAATCCGTTTGAGTCAGCAACCCTTTTTAAATGGTGATCAGCGTAGTCTGGCTGACATGGCGATATTGCCTTTTGTGCGCCAGTTCTCCAATGTTGATAATGATTGGTTTAATGCCTCGAACTATCGTTACCTGATTAAATGGTTGGATACATTTCTGGAATCAACCTTATTTAAGACGGTCATTGAAAAATAACCAACCACCCCGTAGTTAATGAAGAAAGCCTTTTCCGTCGATGCAGCAAGGCGTCTAGCTAATCTTCCCAAGCCTGCCTACCTGGAAAACTTACCTGTCGTTGAACGACATGAAGAGATACTTCATGCGATTCGTGATCATCAAGTTGTCATCATTTGCGGTGAAACCGGATCAGGGAAAACAACGCAATTACCCAAAATATGCCTGGAACTTGCCCGCGGTGTGGGCGGGATGATTGGTCATACACAACCGCGACGTATTGCCGCACGAACAGTAGCCGCGCGCATTGCTTCTGAACTGAATAGCCCGCTGGGTCAAGCCGTCGGCTATAAGGTGCGATTTTCGGACAAGCTCAGCGCGAATACCTATATCAAGCTCATGACCGATGGTATTTTGTTGGCCGAAACACAGGGCGACCCCCTGTTGCTGGCTTATGACACCCTCATCATTGATGAAGCGCATGAGCGTAGCTTGAATATCGATTTTCTATTAGGTTACCTTCGAGAATTATTACCCAAACGCCCCGATTTAAAGTTACTTGTTACTTCCGCCACCATTGATGCGCAGCTTTTCTCGGCGCATTTCAATAAGGCACCTGTTATCGAAGTATCCGGCAGAATGTACCCGGTAGAAATGCGTTATCGACCCGTCATCACCAATGAAGAGGTGGATCAAGACATTCAGCAGGTTATCCTGGATGCAGTGGATGAACTAACCCGCACAGGTGATGGAGATATCCTGGTGTTTCTTCCGGGTGAGCGTGAAATTAGAGAAACTGCGGAATCAATACGTAAACATCATTTTGATCGACCCGGGCCAGGGACTGCCGGCATAGAAATTTTGCCATTATTTGCACGGCTATCATTCGCTGATCAAGAACGGGTTTTTAAGACCGGAGACACTCGCCGTATTGTATTGGCGACCAATGTAGCGGAGACATCGCTGACGGTTCCTGGCATTCGATACGTGATTGATACCGGTCAGGCACGGATTAACCGTTACAGCTATCGCAATAAGGTGGAGCAACTGCAAGTGGAGAAAATCTCCCGTGCTTCCGCAAATCAGCGGGCAGGGCGCTGTGGACGGGTGGCAAGCGGTGTCTGTATCCGACTTTATGCGGAAGAAGATTACCTGGCACGGCCGGAATATACCGATCCTGAAATCATGCGTTCATCCTTGGCTGCGGTTATTCTGCGCATGAAATCTTTAAAGATTGGCGAGGTGAAAAACTTCCCATTTCTTCAACCACCGCAACCCCGCATGATTGCCGATGGCTATCAGCTACTGGCTGAACTGGGTGCGGTTGATGATAACCATCAACTCACGCGTATCGGCTGGCAGTTAGCAAAATTTCCAATTGATCCAAAGATTGCCCGCATGATACTGGCTGCAAAAGAAGAAAATTGTCTCACTGAGATACTGGTTATCGCATCCGCACTCAGCCTGCAGGATCCGCGTGATCGGCCATTTGAACGACAAGAGGCCGCCGATAGGGCGCATCAGCACTTCCAGGATGAACGCTCAGATTTCCAGGGACTTCTAAAATTATGGGATTTCTTTGAGGATTTATTGAAACATAAGAAATCCAATAAAAAATTGATCACGCAGTGTCAGGAACACTTTGTATCTCATCGCAGAATGCGGGAATGGCGCGAGATTCATGGGCAATTACATGGGTTAGTAAACGAACTGGGGCTGAAACCTAATCAGGTGCCCGCGAGTTATGACGAGATTCATCGCGCGTTACTGGCTGGTTTGTTGGGAAATATTGGGTTCAAGATGGACAGCGAGAGTGAATATTCAGGCGCACGAGGCATCAAATTTTCAATTTTTCCCGGCTCCGTCCTGAAAAAAGGGAAAGCTAAATGGGTTGTAGCTGCTGCGTTGGTTGAAACCACCAAACTTTATGGTCGCTGTGTCGCAAAGATTGATCCATCCTGGCTTGAAAGAATTGCAGGAGAATTGTGTAAAAAACATTATTTTGATCCACACTGGGAAAAACAACCAGCACAAGTCACTGCCTGCGAGCGGGTAACCTTATATGGCCTTACGGTAGTTCCAAAACGACGGGTAAATTATGGTGTAATTAATCCGAAAGAAGCCCGCGAAATCTTCATTCGTAGCGCATTGGTGGTAGGTGAGTATGTAACCAAAGCGCCATTTTTTGAGCATAATCGTCAACTGATCAATGAAGTCGAAGAGTTGGAGCATAAGGCGCGTCGTCAGGATGTCCTGGTCGATGAGCAGGAAATTTACCATTTCTTTGATGACCTCGTCCCCGAGAACATCTACAACGGCGCCAGTTTTGAGAAATGGCGTAAACAAGCGGAACAGAAAAACCCGCAACTGCTTTATCTCACGCGTGAATACCTCATGCGCCACACGGCAGGCAGTGTTACCGAAGAACAGTTCCCGAAAAGAATGCAGTTGGAAGATGGTAGCGAATTACGCCTCAGCTATCGATTCGAGCCAGGACATAGTCTGGATGGTGTGACTGTCACCGTTCCATTGCCACTCCTTAACCGACTTCAAGCCGCACAATTTGATCTGCTGGTTCCGGGATTAGTTCGGGAGAAAATTACCTGGTATTTCAAAGCACTGCCTAAGCAGTTACGTCGTTATTTTGTACCCGTACCTGATGCTGTAACACAATTCCTTGAGAGCCTGCAAACCTGCGATCAATCGACGAAGCTATCCGACCTGTTGGCTAAATTCATTCACCGCAAAACAGGTAGCGCCATGCCAGCCAATACCTGGGAAGGTAAAGAACGGCCTGATCATCTACGGATGAACTATAAAGTCGTCGACGATGCAGACCAGGAACTGGCAACGAACCGAAACTTGACGCAATTACAGACCCAACTGGGTCAGGCAGCACAATTCACCTTTGCTCAACCAGATTCCGGTGAGCAGCTCAACATTGAGCGAGAGAATATTACCCGCTGGGACTTTGGCGACTTGCCTAAAGAAATAACATTTTCCCGCAAGGGCAAGCCACTCACCGGTTATCCGGCACTGGTGGATCAGGAAAAAAATGTTGCCATTCGGTTATTTGATACCGCAGAAGTTGCAGAAGTATCTATGCGTCAGGGGGTACGGCGACTATTGCGATTTGAGCTTGAAGATAGAATGAAGCAACTGGAAAAAAACCTGCCAGGTTTAAAACAGGCAGTTTTACAGCTATCAACCCTGATTAATCCTGATGCCCTCAAGCAAGACATGTTAACCGCGATTACTGACCGCGCTTTCATTGGAGTGGATGAGTTGCCACGTAATGAAAAAGAGTACAACGCGCAAAAACAACGAGCCAGAACACGGTTGCCCGCAGTGACTGAAGCATTGGCCAGGGTATTGCAGCAAACTGGCAATGACTATCAATCCCTGATGGTGCGGTTATCGGATGCTGGTTCGGGTAACGCCAGATTAAGAAATGAGCTGGATAATCAACTGAAACATCTTATCTATCCAGGGTTTCTTGGTGAGATTTCCTGGGAGCGATTGCAACATTTACCCCGTTATTTAACAGGTATGGGCATGCGTTTGCAAAAATACTCAGGTAATCCGCAACGTGATGGGCAGCATAGTGGCAGCCTGGCGGCATTGTGGAACCAGTATCTGAAACGCCGTGAGAAACACCAGGAAAAAGGAATCAACGACCCAAATCTCACGGAATTTCGTTGGCAAATTGAAGAACTGAGAATTTCTTTATTTGCTCAGGAATTAAAAACACCTTTTCCGGTTTCAGTTAAACGCCTGGAAAAATTCTGGGAGAAAATTCAGCAATAAGGGCACCTCTAAAAATTCAGAGTTCTAAACAAGACCAGGCGCGAATAAAAAATATTGACGCAGCATATGATGGATAGGTACGGAAATATTTTTTGTGAGCAACGAAGTATTGTGACGAAACGGGGTAAGCAGGCAAGCCGCAAAGCGGCTGCTCGCAAATATGGATTTTTAGAGGCGCCTATAAGCCATTTGAGACAATGACCGGTAGGTATCCTGACACATAGGGCGCCCCAACGAACAAGGCACTGGTCGATGACGCTGTAATGTGGGAGAATTGGCAAATCTTGGCAATCGGAATGCACCGCAGGCCAACTTGGTGGAAAAAATGATGACCGACACTGATGGCGAGATTCTGACGCTCGACGAAGTCGCTGCGTACCTGAAAGCTGGCAAGCGAACCGTTTATCGGCTTACTCAGAAAGGTGAGATACCGGCGTTTAAGCTGGGTGGTACGTGGCGTTTCCGACGCTCGGAGTTAGACGCATGGATTGCCGAGAGCATCCACCAAAAGACGGTCGAGGCAAAGTGAATATGAGCCGCGCCGGGCAAACGACGGTAATCACATGCCGGAACAGAAACAAGGGGGAAAGCCATTGGTGACACAGCAGCTACTTACCCCCTATCAAAGCCAGTACTACGCGTGGCTGCTGACGCGCCGTGCGGCCAGTGATACGGTGGAATCGTTGGCGTCCACGCTGGTGGACTCACAGGTCGATCTCAATCCCCATCAGGTCGAAGCCGCACTCTTCGCCTGCAAGAATCCCCTCTCACGCGGCGTCATCCTGGCCGACGAGGTCGGGCTCGGAAAGACGATTGAAGCGGGTCTTGTTATCTCGCAGCGCTGGGCCGAGCGCCGTCGCCGCCTACTGATCATCGTTCCAGCTAACTTGCGCAAGCAATGGCACCAGGAACTGCAGGACAAATTCAATCTGCAGGGCCTGATTCTTGAGGCCAAAAACTACAACACGATCCTAAGCCGAGAAAACCAGAACCCCTTCTTGATGCCGGGCTTGCCACAAACGGGGCCTGTCATCTGCTCGTACCAGTTTGCAAAGGCCAAGGCTGCCGACATTAAGGACATCAACTGGGATCTGGTCGTGCTCGACGAAGCGCACCGGCTGCGCAACGTTTACAAGACCAGCAACGTCATCGCCAAAACGATCAAGGAAGCCCTCGCGCACGTTCATTCCAAGGTGCTCCTGACGGCAACGCCGCTGCAGAACTCCTTGCTGGAACTCTACGGGTTGGTGAGCATGATCGACGACCGTGTGTTCGGTGATCTCGACAGCTTTCGTGCGCAATTCACCCAGCCAAACAGGGAGCAGGCCTTTGCCGCACTGCGCTCCCGTATTGCGCCAATCTGCAAGCGCACCTTGCGTCGGCAAGTGCAGCAGTACGTTCCCTACACGGCGCGCCGCGCCATCGTTGAAGAATTTACACCATCAACCGAGGAGCGCGAACTGTCTGCCCTCGTTGCAGATTATCTGCGTCGCCCGAATCTAAAAGCGTTGCCGGATGGGCAGCGACAACTGATCTCGTTGGTGTTGTGGAAATTGCTCGCCTCGTCAACCCACGCAATCGCTGGCGCATTGGAAACGATGGCCAAGCGCCTGCAAGGGGTGCTCGACGACACCACGAATATTCCCGACCTCGCTAGAGCGTTGGACGAGGACTATGAGTCGCTCGATGCCGTGTTAGATGAAAGCGGCGCCGATGAGTGGAATGACCAGGAATCCGGCAACGAACCGTCGGCGAGGAATGAGCGCGATGCCGTGGCTCAGGAAATTGAGGAGCTTCGGCACTTTAAATCACTGGCGACCAACATCCGCGACAACGCCAAGGGCCAAGCACTTCTGACAGCCCTGGAGCGCGCATTTGCTGAACTGGAGCGGTTGGGCGCGCCCAGGAAAGCGATCATTTTTACCGAGTCCCGGCGCACGCAAGAGTACCTGTTGTCGCTGCTGGCTGACACGCATTACGGTGAGGGCATCGTCCTCTTCAACGGCACCAACAGTGATGCTCTCGCCATGACGGTCTACAAGGATTGGCTGGTGCGGCACAAGGGTACCGACAAAATCTCTGGCTCCAGGACGGCTGATACGCGTGCGGCCCTGGTCGAGCATTTCCAGGAGCGCGGCACCGTCATGATCGCGACCGAGGCGGGCGCGGAAGGCATCAACCTCCAGTTCTGCTCCTTGGTCATTAACTACGATCTGCCCTGGAACCCGCAGCGGATCGAGCAGCGCATTGGTCGCTGCCATCGATACGGACAGAAGTTCGACGTGGTGGTGGTCAACTTTGTCGACCGCAGCAATGAAGCCGATGCGCGCGTGTACGAATTGCTGGCGCAGAAATTCCAGCTCTTTGAAGGTGTTTTTGGTGCCAGCGATGAAGTGCTGGGCGCAATCGGCTCCGGCGTTGACTTCGAGCGGCGCATTGCTGACATCTACCAAAACTGTCGCGACCCGGAAGCCATCAAAAGCAGTTTCGAGCAATTGCAACTTGACCTGTCCGGTGAGATCAATGAGGCAATGGTCAAGACCCGCCAGCTTCTGCTGGAAAATTTCGACGAGGAAGTACAGGAAAAACTTCGGATTCGTGCCGACGACGCTAGCCGCGCCCGGAACCGATACGAGCGAATGTTGATGGATTTGACCAGGGCCGAGCTTGGCCATTATCACCATTGCGCCGACTTCGATGCCGACGGATTCAGGTTGCTGCATTCGCCCTGCGTAGACCTTGAGGGGATTGCGCCTGACGCCATTCCTTTGGGACGCTACGAACTGCCCCGGCGCAGTGGCGATGCCCACTTGTATCGTATCGGCCACCCGCTCGCCGAATGGGTTACTCAACAGGCAAAAGCGCGACAACTGGCGGCGCATTTGCCCACTGAGAGGCTCGTTTTCGATTACGACGGCAACAAAACGCAGGTCAGCACGCTCAAAGCACATCGGGGACAAACCGGATGGCTCACCGTCAGCCTTATTTCCGTTGATGCACTGGGCCAGCAGGAACAGCACCTGATCGTCGCCGCCACCACCGCCCAAGGTTTGCTACTTGCCGAGGATGATCCGGAAAAATTGCTGCGCTTGCCTGCCAGAATTGCTGCGCACGAAAAAGCGGCTGGCTTGGATTTTTCACAAAATGCAGCAACGGACGGCACGCTCGCTGCGGATCTGGCAAGTCGGAAGGTGCAAGTCCTGCGCGAAATCAACCAACGCAACCTAGGCTACTTCGAGCAAGAGGTCGAAAAACTCGACGCCTGGGCTGATGATCTTAAGCTTGGCCTGGAGCAGGAGATCAAGACCATCGACGCCGAGATCAAAGAAGTGCGCCGCACCGCTGCAACCTCTCCCACACTCGAAGAGAAACTTGCACACCAGAAGCATCAGCGCGATTTAGAGACCAAACGCAGCAATCTGCGGCGCGAACTATTCGCTCGGCAGGATGAGATTGAATTGGAGCGTAATGGCCTGATCGAGCAGCTTGAAGCGCAATTACAGCAACAGGTGCAAGAGCAAACACTGTTCACCATAGAATGGGAACTGGCATAACATACGATTAAATCCATCGAATTCGAGGGAGTTGGAAACGCGCTGGATATCAGAAGCACAACAAGGGGGGATTGATATGCCAAGGAAAAACGAAGTCACCATTGCCGGACAGTCATTTGAAGACCTTAAGAAACACAACGAGCACGGCGCCGAGTACTGGAGCGCCCGCGCCCTGCAATCCAGGCTGGGATATAGCCAATGGCGGCGCTTTGAGCAGGCTATTGAGCGCGCGATAACCTCCTGTAAAGAATCAGGAAACCCACCAGAGCATCATTTTGCCGGCGTCGGCAAAATGATCGGTCTTGGCAAGGGTGGGCAGCGCGATGTTGAGGATTACCACCTCTCCCGTTTCGCCTGTTACCTCATCGCCCAGAATGGCGATCCGCGCAAACCAGAGATCGCCCAGGCCCAGCAATACTTCGCCATCCAGACCCGCCGCCAGGAACGTTCTGATCGGTTGGCCACCGGCCTGGAGCGGTTAGAATTAACTTTTTCAAGGATGAACATTCATTCTCGTATGGTAAAGACTATGTGTTTGTGGTTGCACGACAACCACATAAATAAAGTGAGGCTGGCATGAAATTATCATTTGAAAACCTAGGCGCCCTTGATAAAGGTGAGATAGAACTCGCAGAACTTACGATTGTTTGTGGCGAGAACAATACCGGAAAAACCTACGTTACCTATGCGCTTTATTGTCTGTTAAAAACCTGGAAAAGGCTGATTAGCCTTAATCTGACAAGAGAGTTTGCGGAATTGCGACGCTTCGGTGTTGTGAAAATTGATGCTCAGGAAAAAATTGTTAATGAATGGTCCGACATTAGTCAGACTGTTTTAGAGAGTTTTCATAACGCATTCCCAGAAATGCTTGCCTCAAAAAGCGATTTATTTAAGAGCACAAAGTTGGACTTCTTAATAAATCTCGATGATTGCTGGAAAAAAGAGAAATTTACACGGGAGTTGCGGAGCGGTAAGGACAGGCTTCTCATCACCATTCATAAACAGGAAAACTCATCAATTGTCGAAATTGCGGCGCCAAAACCTGATGAGGCTCCAGCTTCGTCGCTTAGCCCGCTGCGTGAATTCATTGAAGAAGCGTTAATCGACATGATTTTGGTGGGCACCATTCCTAACGTATTTATGGTAAGTACAGAGCGTACGGGGGCAACGACCTTTCGTAATGAGCTGAATCTGGCAAAAAATCGCATTATTGATTTACTAACGCAGGCACATAAAGACGGAGGCGGTGATTTAACGCCAGGAAAAGTATTTGAGACCATATATCGCAAAAAAGATTATGCGATGCCTGTTGATGACAATGTTCGTTTTACAAATGCCCTGCCTGGCGTGGAAAGCGAAATCAGCCCGCTTTTGAAGGAGGAGCCGTCCTTATTCGATCAATTTTCTCAGATCGTTGGTGGCCAATATTCTACGAATAAAGATGGAATCACCTATTTTCAGCCAAAGGGCACCAAGGTAAAACTTGGCCTTGGCGAGGCATCGAGCGCAGTACGGTCACTGCTTATTGTTTGGTATTGGCTTAAGTATCAGGCAAGGAAAGGCGATCTTCTCATGATCGACGAACCCGAGCTTAACTTACATCCTGCTAATCAGCGCAGGATGGCGCGTTTCATTGCAGCCCTGGTTAATGCCGGTGTAAAGGTATTCATTACGACGCACAGCGATACCATTGTGCGTGAATTCAATACCCTTATTATGTTTTCGCGTAATCTTTCTCATTTTGATCGGGTCAGAAGTGAACATGGCTATGGTCAAAATGAACAGCTTTCCCACAATAAAGTCGTTCTGTATGTGACTGGAGAAGCCAAGTTTGCGGTGGAAGGAAAAACAAAACGGCGAACACTCAAAACGCTGATAAAAGTCACTCCGGATGAGAAACTTGGAATTGATGTCGAGTCCTTCGACAGAACCATAATCGACATGACGAGAATGCAGGATGATTTGCGCTATGGAGGCGAGTAATGACACACGTATTGCAAATACTCAGCCAGATCCTTAATCCTGAAAAATATGTTCAAGGAACAAATTCCGTATTGACGGTTGTCGAGCAACATAGGCAGGCCAGCCTCAAGAGCATCAACATTGTTAGCGTTGGGCAAAATGCTTTGGCATTGAAGCTTGATGAGTGTGGATTTCCAGGCAATAACGTGTTTGTCGTGCAACACAAAATGCACCGCGCGTGCGATGCGGTAGCTTTTTGTACTGTCGGCGATGAATCTTACATCCTGTGCTGCGAACTGAAGTCAAGTGAACCCTCTCGCCATGAAGTGACAGAGCAATTTCAAAGTGCCCAGTGTTTTTTGAGCTACCTCGATAGCTTGCTTGCAACGTATCATAATCTAACCATCGCACATTGGCCGCGTCGCTATTTTGTATTTCATGATGCTGCAAAAAACCCACTCAGCAAAGCACCCTTGGTAGATACCACAAAAAACGATATTCCGGAGCGTGCTCAGATTTTGCCTGTGCAAAATGGAGCGAGAATCTATCTACGCAAGTTACTCGGCAAACCACTGTGACCAAGAAACAAAAACTCGAACTCACTTGGATAGGCAAGGAAAAACGGCTGCACCGACCCACGCAGGAGGTGTCTGCCGCGCCCGGTGATAGCGGCAACACGACTTGCCGCAATCCATCAATCAGCACAACCTTGGCTACTTCGATCAGGAGCCTGATTGAGACGCTTAAAGGGCAGTTGCAGCAGCAGGTTGTGGAACAAACACTGTTCACCATCGAATGGGCATTGAATTAGCAAAGAGGATGATCATAATGTCCAAGACCCAACTGAAGAAGATGGTAATTGAAAAATTCCGTGCGCTGAATGATGTGGAAATCGAATTTGGCGACCACATCACCGTCGTATGCGGGAAAAATGGAACGTCCAAGTCATCCATTCTTGGCATTGCTGCGCAAATTTTCAATTTTGAAAAAGATTACGTTAAAGACAAACCTCTTTCTTTTCAGCAAATTGCCGGCGGCTCTTTCAAGTCCCAATACAGCGAGCACTTCAGAATCTCAGATAAGTTTGATGTTCCTGGTTCCATGACGGTCAATATCGAACTTTTTGATGGATATACTAATCGGCCTGCGACAGCCACTTTGCAACTTGATAAACGAGGCAAGTTACCCAGACCCGTGGTCAGAAAAAACAGTACGGCACCGACTAGCGACCTGGCGAGTAGGAACTTCACGCATCCTGTCATTTTTCTGAGTTTGAAGCGACTCTTCCCGATTGCGGACAGAAAGTACAAGACCAGTGACTTTGAGTACCTGCAAAAGCACAAACAGGATTTCATTGGGCTTACCAATGAGCTTCTCAATCGCAATTCATCTTTTGCCACAGGTACGGAGGGAACCATTAACTCGGCAGTGGCGCATGGCGATAACTACGATCAGGAGTCTGTTTCCGCAGGCGAGGACAATGCTGGTCAGATCATCTTGGCGCTAATGTCTTTCAGAAAATTGAAAGAAGAATACCCCGACTACAAAGGCGGGTTGCTACTGATTGATGAGGCTGATGCGGGATTGTTCCCTACTGCGCAGGTGAATTTATTGAAGATGCTTGATCGGAAGTGCAAAAGCTTGAATCTTCAGGTTGTCATGACATCGCACTCGCCGACCTTGATTGAATATGCGTTTGAGCAAAGTCAGAAGTTCAGGAAAAAATACAGGACGGTTTACCTGAGCAACACTTTTGGCACTGTTCAGGTGATGCAGGACTGGTCTTGGGCGCAAATCAGTGCCGACATAAACACGAAAACTGTTGCCACAATATCTGGCACATCTTTCCCGAGCGTCAATGTCTATTTCGAGGATAAAGAGGCGGCTGATTTCTTCTCTGCCTTAATGAGCCGGCAGCCAATAAAGAAGTTTACGGCTCCCATGTCAGACATAACTCTTGGTTGCTCCAACTATTTGCAGTTAATCCAGAAGAGGATTCCTGAATTTGCCGAGAGGAGTGTCGTTTGTCTGGATGCCGATCAAACTCAGCAGATCGAAGGCAAGAAATACAATACAGTTGTGCTACTGCCCGGGAATCTGCCGCCAGATCAGTTGATTTTCGAGTACCTGTACAATCTTACTGCCAGCCACGATTTCTGGAAGAACGGCTTGCAGTTCACGCGGGATGTGTTCACTAATTGTGCGGCTGAGGTGATAAGGGAGTTTACTATCATCGGAAACAGTGTAGATGTGAAGGAACGCTTGACCGCGTATATGGGGGATAAGAAGCCACGAGAAATTTTCAAGCGGTTTTATAAGGATGCCGAATTCCAGAAGCTAGTCACCTCTGGCGCAAAACCACATAACCCATGGAAGCATTGGGTCGAAAACAATCCAGATGCCAGCAATGCCTTTCTGACAAAATTCAAGGAAGCTATCCACGGCGTGATGAAGAATGGATACACAGTGGATGTAGCCAAGTTGACCGTACTGGAAGTGAAGTTAAAGAAGGTATAGCGATGTTCTCAAACAAACTGTACAGCCCCTTGCGCTACCCTGGCGGGAAAGCGCCATTCGCTCCGTTCATTGCAAAAATGATGGAGGTCAATGGCGTTGAGGGGGGGCATTACCTGGAGCCATATGCTGGTGGGGCTGGTGTTGCGCTGGAGTTGTTGTTTCATGGTAATGCCAGCCATATCCATATTAATGATGCCGACCCTGCGGTTTATGCCTTTTGGGTTTCCGTTACCAAGCATCCTGATGCACTTCTGGAGCTGCTTGAATCCACGCCTATCACGATTGAGGAGTGGTTCAAGTGGCGCTCGGTTCTCCGTGAGGACTGCAACGCTAGTTTGGTTGAGAAGGGTTTTGCGACCTTGTTCATGAACAGAACAAATCGTTCCGGGATTCTGAAAGCGGGGGTCATTGGCGGCAAGAATCAAGATGGCGATTACAAACTGGATGCGCGCTTCAAGAAGGATGTTGTTGCTGCACGAATCTTAGAGATTGCCAAGCGAGGAGACAACATTTCAGTGTATTGCGAAGATTCGCTGGGGCTCTTGAATAGGTGTTCTGAGTTCCTTCCGAAGAAATCCTTGATTTATCTTGACCCACCTTATTACGTCAAAGGTAAGGGTTTGTACCGAAATTACTACGAGCATGACGATCACGTCGCCATTGCCAAAATGATCCAGAGAAAGAAATTCAAGTGGCGTTGGGTAGTATCTTACGACAATGTCGAGGAGATTTGCGCCATGTATCAGTTGAGCAAGTCACTTAGTTATGGATTGAATTACACGGCGCAACGGCGATATGTTGGCAGTGAGGTGATGTTTTTCAGTCAGAACCTTATTGTTCCCGATGAGGCAATTCCGCAAACAAAAGCAGTCGCCTGATAGCCGCTGCATAGGGCAGTTTAATGAACAAAAAACAAAAACTAGAACTCACCTGGATCGGCAAGGAGAAGCGCCCCAAGCTGGAGCCGCGCATTCTGCTGGAAGAGCCGGAGAGGTCTTACCACGCCAAACATCGGGTGACGGAGAACGATATTTTCGACAATCGCTTAATCTTCGGCGACGGTGATTGTCAAGCTAGTTGTCGCCTGAATGTTTTTATTCATGCTGCTACTTTGTGCTCCAAACCTCCATTCATTTGTTCGTCTTTAATGTGCTGATCAGGGTTCAGGTGCACGACGAGGACTGGCTGCCAGTTTCGGG
>JAUXRH010000179.1 GCA_030682075.1 Nitrosomonas sp. | reverse complement strand
TGATCTCCTCGTGACGTTACATGGTATAAACCTCCAGACAATTCTATTCTTAGTGGTCTTGCCATTTTCGAATCCTCTATTTCATTGAATCATAGAATAGCTTATTATATGCAGCATAGCAAGACTTGACCCCAAAGGTGTTCCCGTACATACATCCCGTAGCCGCCAGCCAAACCGGGGTGCACATATTCGGACAACCGGTCATATTCGCTCTGAAAACCGGAAAAACGTTTTTCAAGATGATCAATTGCAGTAAGAACATTCATAGATTTGTTTGCCCAGTCATCACCTTTATCTCTTCGCCCAAAGACAACAGACATCAATAGTTTATGAATGCCCTGAAAATCAGAAGTATCCGTAAACGCGCTGAGCTTCTTCCAGACCACATACTGGATCGCAACAGTTTCCATTACAGAACGTGTAAGAATACAAGCTGGCAGTAAGCGTCTTTCTTGATAAAACGTCTCGGCACCGTCCGCTAAGTCAACAATACGGCGCAAAGAGACTTGTTGCCAAACATCAAAGAGATGCAAAGACCGGGCGCCAGTGTCCGAATCAACTTCTTCAAGGACATCAATGAAATAGTTGCTTAATTGACCAATCAATTGCTTGACTTGATCAGAGGTTGTTTGGCGTGTGGGATCAGCAGAGTCCATGGTTGCGCTCTAACGTAATATATACGACATTATTTGTCCAATCATCTGTCGCCGATGTCGCATAATCATTACCATGTTATATAATCAATTGATTATTGGTATAAAACCAAAAACAAAAGAACAATCGAAAAAAACCAACAAGACACCCTGGCCTGCTACAGAGATTAGCTTCAAAAACAGCTAAAATTTATACCCCCGATGCAATGCGACAATTCCGGCGCTCAAATTAAAATATTCCACCCGTTCAAAACCCACTTGTTCCATCAGAACTTTTAGTTCTTCCTGGGAAGGATGAACCCGAATGGATTCCGCCAAGTAACGATAACTTTCTGCATCATTGGCAATCAATTTTCCCATTGCGGGGAGTAATTTGAATGAGTAGGTATCGTAGACGGGTTGCAGTGGTTTCCAGACTTTGGAAAATTCCAGGACAATCACTGCGCCACCGGGCCGCAGGACGCGTAACATTTCTTTCAGTGCCTGGTCTTTGTGGGTCATATTTCTAAGACCAAAGGCGACGCTGACACAATCAAAATAATTGTCCGGGAAAGGGAGTTTTTCCGCATCACATTGGGCCACCGGGATCGCTTTGCCGCTGTTTAACATGCGATCGCGGCCGATTGACAGCATTGAATTATTAATGTCGGTCAGCCAGATTTCACCTTTTTCGCCCACCTGTTGCCGAAATAAGGCGCTTAGATCAGCGGTTCCACCGGCAATGTCGAGTACTTTGTCTCCGTTTTTAACGCCGCTGGTTTCAATCGCGAACCGTTTCCATAATCGGTGCAGGCCCACTGACATGAGATCGTTCATTAGATTGTAGCGTGCGGCTACGGAGTCAAACACATCGGCAACTTTATGTGCTTTTTCTGTTTCGGGAACGGAATTAAAACCAAAATGTGTCGTTTTTGTCATGATGCTTTCTAAAAAATAAAAGGGCAGGGTGCTGGATTGATCCGTCTATTGGGGATTGGATGGTGGCGTAGTTGCATGATCGGCGGGTTCACGCTGCGCACCTGCTTGTTCCAGCCGCTGCAAATAGCGTTGCCACATTTTATCCTGTTGCAGGCCATAGTTGTACAATAAATCCCATGAATAGATGCCGGTATTGTGCCCATCCGTGAAAGTGAACAGGACGGCATAATTTCCTACTGGCTCGATTTGCTTTATATTGACATTCTTTTTGCCCGTTTGCAGTACTTCCTGACCTGGACTGTGACCACGGACTTCAGCAGAGGGGGAGTACACCCGAAGAAACTCGCAGGAAAACTGGAAAGATTGTCCGTCAGTAAAAGAAATGTCCAGTAATCTGGATTGTTGATGCAATTTTATTTCTTTGGGGGTGGGCGTATCTTTACTTAATCCTGCCATCGTGTTGCACCTGAGTAAAATTAAGGGACAATGATAAACCAGTCGTGATTAAACGCACAATTTAATTGACTCCTGGGAATTCTGGACCAGATAGGTGAGTTAAGCGGCGGTATCCAGACATTACGCAGGTGATAGAGGCGATTGGAAAGCATATCTGTTGGACCCATTTGTTTGTGGTGAAATTACTGTTTAATAAAGAGAATAATTAATGTCGGCAAAGATACTGGTAGTGGAAGATGAACCTGCAATACAGGAATTGATTGCGTTTAACCTGAAACTGTCAGGCTATACGGTATTGCGAGCGGAAAATGCGGAAGACGCCATGGCTATGATAAAAGAGGTGCTCCCGGATTTAATCCTGCTCGACTGGATGCTGCCCCATATGAGTGGCGTCGAGTTTGCGTCCATTTTACGCCGCGAAGTCCGTACCAGAACCATCCCTATTATCATGTTAACGGCGCGGGTTGAAGAAAATGACAAGATCAAAGGACTGGAAATCGGTGCCGATGATTACATGACCAAGCCTTTCTCTCCACGAGAGTTAATCGCCAGAATTAAAGCTGTATTGCGCAGGCGCTTGCCAGAATTATCGGATGATGTCATTGAGACCAGTGGGTTACGGCTTGATCCAGCCACGCATCGTGTTACTGTGCATGATCATGAAATAGCGCTGGGTCCGACAGAGTTTCGTTTACTGCATTTCTTGATGACCCATGCGGAACGGGTCTATTCACGCGGGCAGTTACTTGATCATGTTTGGGGTGATCATGTGTTTTTAGAAGATCGCACGGTGGATGTGCATATTCTCAGATTGCGCAAGGCACTGGAGGTCGTTAAGAAAGAAAAAATGGTACAGACAATCAGAGGCACAGGCTATCGCTTTACGGCTGGAACTGAAGGGCACCTCTAAAAATCCATATTTGCGAGCAGCCGCTTTGCGGCTTGCCTGCTTACCCCGTTTCGTCACCATACTTCGTTGCTCACAAAAAATATTTCCTTACCTATCCATCATATGCTGCGTCAATATTTTTTAT
>JAUXRH010000178.1 GCA_030682075.1 Nitrosomonas sp. | reverse complement strand
AACACTCGACCTGAATGATGCTCATTTGCTAGCGTCTCAAATTCATGTCTCGGAATAAGTTTTAGTATTTGTGAGAAGATCGTATTACAATGTGCCATGGCCTTATTCCTTTAATTGGTTCAACAAGTTACGAGAAATCTTATTATACCAATCATGACCGAATCAGGCCGCCTTACTTACGTGTTAACGGGACAGTAGTGATACTAAAAGGTTTTTTCCGTTGTAAACGGAGCGCTCTATGTTAGGGAACGTAATATATACGACATTATCTGTCCAATATTCTTTCCAGGATGTCGTATAATCAGATTAGAATTAACTATCTCGTTGTTAAAACTTATTAAATACTATGGCAATCAGACAACCCATGAAAACAAATACGACATCGCCGCCCGCTAAAAAATTACTGGACCAGGTGCGTGACAAGATTCGCTTCAAACACTATAGTCTGAGTACCGAAAATACCTATATTTCATGGATTAAGCAATATATCATTTTTAATGGCAAGCGCCACCCGACAGAAATCGGCGCTGTTGAAGTAGAGGCGTTTCTCACTTATCTGGCTACTCAACGTCATGTGTCCAGTGCTACGCAAAATCAAGCGTTGTCGGCGATTCTGTTTTTGTATCGCGATGTTTTGGCGGTGGATCTGCCTTGGCTGGATGGTTTCGAGCGCTCTAAAAAGCCGCGACGTTTGCCGGTGGTGTTGACACCGCTGGAGGTACAGGCGTTGCTGCGGGAAGCGGCGTCGGCACCGGAACCGGTTGGGTTGGTTATTAAGCTGTTGTACGGCACGGGGTTGCGTTTGATGGAGGCGGTGCGGCTACGGGTGAAGGATGTGGAGCTGACACGTCAGGAAATTATTGTGCGCGATGGCAAGGGTGGTAAAGATCGGGTGACTATGTTGCCGGGCAGCTTGCTGGAAGCAATGCGGGTGCAGCTTGCAGAACGCCGTGAATGGCATGATCAGGATATTAAGTTGGGTAAGGCAAATGTCTGGTTACCGGATGCACTGGCTGTCAAGTATCCGAATGCGGTGAGTGAATGGAGTTGGCAGTATGTATTTGCCACAAAAAGATATTCCGTCGATCCACGCAGCCGAGTAGAACGCCGTCATCATATTGATGAGAAACAGGTGCAGCGCTATGTTAAAAAAGCAGCGCTGGCAGCCGGTATTGCCAAGCCCACTTCGCCACATACGTTGCGCCACAGTTTCGCCACGCATATTTTGCAAGCGGGTTACGATATTCGCACGGTGCAGGAATTATTGGGGCATAGTGATGTGGCAACCACGATGATTTATACCCATGTTTTGAACAAAGGTGGCAAAGCTGTGGTGAGTCCGCTGGATAATTTGTGAACGTAATTT
The DNA here is from genome assembly GCA_030682075.1 of Nitrosomonas sp. Taxonomy (GTDB): domain Bacteria; phylum Pseudomonadota; class Gammaproteobacteria; order Burkholderiales; family Nitrosomonadaceae; genus Nitrosomonas. The sequence goes on along the minus strand of JAUXRH010000178.1, from coordinate 18,908 downwards.
CCCTGGATTGATCGGTGATATATTCCTTTGACGGTTCTCTAATACGACAGAACCGGAACCGGAACTGGAATGCAGGATGACGCAATGCTCCACACTCACCCTTTCTTAAGCCTGATAGTGGAATACACTGCCTCGTAGCCATACTACGACCGGTGAATTCATTTTATAATTGCAGAATTTGCGTTGGAACCATTATTGCAGAAATGCTTCATAAGCTAATCCTTGAAACATTTTTTACATGGTTGCAATGCAGAGACATTCCCTAATTCAGAAGCACACTGACTGAAACCCGTATAAATGACAAATAATCAAACTTGCCGAGAAGCATTTTCACAACTTTATCACGATATTGAACAGCAAATTGTTGGGCAGCCTTCATTGGTGCAACGGTTATTATTGACCTTGCTCTGTGATGGTCATTTGTTGCTGGAAGGCGCGCCTGGGTTGGCTAAAACACGCGCCATCAAAGCACTGGCAAATGGCCTGGAAGCAGATTTCCATCGCATTCAGTTTACGCCGGATCTGCTGCCTGCCGATCTTACCGGCAGTGACGTGTTTCGGCCTGAAACCGGGAATTTTACGTTTAATAAAGGACCCGTCTTTCACAATGTGATTCTTGCGGATGAAATAAACCGTGCACCCGCCAAGGTACAGTCCGCATTATTGGAAGCAATGGAAGAACGACAGGTGACGGTGGGCGCAACGAGCTATCCCTTGCCCTCTTTATTTCTGGTGATGGCGACCCAGAATCCTATCGAGCAGGAAGGCACCTATCCCTTGCCTGAAGCGCAACTTGATCGTTTTTTACTTCATGTCCGCGTCGATTACCCGGATAAAAATGCCAGTCGGAGAATTCTGCAACTGGTGCGACAGGAAGCGTTGAGTTCATTGAGCCAGAAAACACACAAAACTTTGCAAAAGATAACACAGGAACAGATATTTGCTGCCAGACACGAGATCATGCAGATACATTTGGCAGAAGCGGTGGAAGAATATATTGTGGAAATCGTTGAAACAACGCGTCATCCCGGCCATTATGGCGCAGATCTGTCCAGTTGGATACGATGGGGTGCCAGCCCACGCGGTGCGATAGCGATTGAGCGCGCAGCCCGCGCCACGGCCTGGCTGGCAGAGCGGGACTTTGTGACGCCGGAAGATGTGCAGGGAGTAACGCCCGATGCATTGCGTCATCGGGTACTGCTGAATTACGAAGCAGAAGCCGACGGCATCACCTCCCAGCAATGTATCGAAGAAATATTGGTCAGACTGCCTGCGCCATGAACAGGGGCACCACGCTGGAGTTAAATGCCCTGATTCGACTGCGCGCGGCTGCCAGAGGGTTAGAACTGGGCGCACGCAGGCGCGTCTTGTCGGCACAGGCAGGCGGTTATCTTTCGGCCTATCATGGACGTGGCATGGAGTTTGATGAAGTGCGCGCCTACCAGGCCGGCGATGATGCCCGAACCATAGACTGGCGCGTAACCGCCCGACGGGGCCGCCCGCATACCAAGCTTTTTCGCGAAGAGCGTGAACGTCCCGTCATGTTTCTGGTGGATTTGCATCCCGGCATGTATTTCGGCAGCCGCGTTCAGTACAAATCTGTGCTTGCCGGTAGTTTGTGTGCTTTATTGGGTTGGGCCGCAGTACGTGCCAGTGATCGTGTCGGCGGCATTGTTCAAGCAGCAGACAACCATCAGGAAATCCACCCCGCAGCTCGGGATGCAGGTTTGTTGCCCATGCTGCGGGCCTTGGTTAATTTGCAGCCGACTGCCCCTGGAAATATCAATATCGGCCGCATGGATCGTTCACTGACACGGTTGTCACGCATGGTGCGCCCAGGCAGTCTGGTGATTATTTTCAGCGATTTCAGGGAGTTTGGTGACGATGCGGAAAAATATCTGGGAACCATTGCGCAGCATAACGATGTGATGATCGCCTTTCTTTATGATCCACTGGAAGCAACGCCACCGCCTGCCGGGTTTTATCGTCTCGGAATTAATCAACGACGGCTATCGCTCGATACCAGCCGCTCGTCGGTCAACGAACAATGGCAGAGACAGTTCCAGGACCATCGCACAAAAATACGCACGCTGTGCAATCGCCATGCCATCCATTTTATGGAAATCGCCACCACTGACGCATTGGTTCCTGCTTTGCGCGCGGGCTTAACACGGCGGCAGCGGAAATGATGGAAGATCCACTCGCCGCACTGCGTCCATTACATGCACCCGCGCCGATCACCTGGTGGCCGCCGGCACCTGGGTGGTGGATGATCCTATTGATAATTGTCGCGCTGTTGATCATCATGTATCGCTACTGGCGATGTATGGCGCCCCGACGCGCCGCACTGCGTGAATTGAAACTATTGCGCAAAAATAAAAATACCACGGAACCTCCCGTTGCCACGCTTAATCAATTACTTAAACGTTATGCGCTGGTTTGCTGGCCAAGCTCATCAGTGGCTTCACTTTCCGGTAAGGCCTGGCTTGAATTTCTGGATTCCCATGGGGGCAATGGAAAGTTTTCTGATGGGCCGGGACGCATTTTATTAACCAATCCGTACCAAAAACAGTCGGCAGAACTGAATGAACTGACGGTACTGGCACGTCGATGGATTAAATCCAATCGACCGGGGAAAATCACGGATGTTTGATTTTGCCTGGCCCTGGATGTTTTTATTGTTACCCTTGCCCTGGTTATGCTGGCGCTTCCTGCCACCCGCCAGCGCAATTCAACAGGGTGTCTTATTTGCGCCTTTTATCAACACCTGTCAGGAAAAGCAGCCTGCTGCGGTGAATCTCCCCATCCTTCAATCATTGCGCTTGTGGCTGGTATTGCTGTGCTGGTTTTTGCTGATTTGCGCAAGCGCAAGACCACAATGGCTGGGAGAAGAAACCGAACTCCCTGAAAGCGGACGCAATTTATTGCTGGCCGTGGATGTTTCCGGCAGCATGGGAATTGTGGATATGGGCGATGGACACACCAACCGCCTGGAGGTGGTCAAACAAGTGGCCGGAGAGTTTATTCGGCGGCGCGAAGGAGATCGCATTGGCCTGATTTTGTTTGGCACTGAAGCCTATTTGCAGACACCGCTGACTTTTGATCATACGACCGTGGCCAGTTTGCTGCAAGATACCGTGATTGGTATTGCCGGCAGGGAAACCGCCATTGGAGACGCCATTGGCATGGCGCTTAAACGATTGCAAACGGCCAGTGGAGAGACAGTTCTGATCCTGCTGACCGATGGCGCCAATAACGCCGGTCATGTGCAACCCCGCAGAGCAGCCGAGCTTGCAGCACAGCAAGGCCTGCGCATTTACACTATTGGTGTCGGTGGCGAACCCAGACAGATTCAGGGAATTTTTGGGTTGCGTAGGGTTGACCCGGCATCCGATCTGGATGAAACAACACTGAAAATGATTGCAGACAAGACCGGGGGGCAATACTTTCGCGCCACTGATCGCGACACGCTGAAAGCTATTTATCACCAATTGGATAAGCTGGAACCGACGATGAGAGGCCATCAAATGGTGCGTCCAACGACTGAACTTTTTGTCTGGCCGCTGGGTCTTGCATGGGTCGTCAGCTTCCTGTTTGCCATGCGTTGGTGGAGAATATGAGCGAATTTCATTTTTTGCGTCCATTCTGGTTTTTAGCCCTGATTCCAGCGCTCTGGCTGCTGATGGCGCTTTGGCGCAAACAATCCGCTGGTACGGCCTGGAGTTCCGTCTTTGACTCACAATTGCTGGCCCGGTTATGGCTGGAATCGCCGGGTAAATCGGCACGCCTGCCGCTCGTTATCCTGGCGATTGGCTGGTTGCTGGCCGTGATCATTCTGGCCGGCCCGGTATGGGAGCGCCAGCCCGAACAAGTCTGGCGTTCACACATGGCGCGCGTTGTGATACTGGATTTATCCCCCTCGATGAATGCCAATGATGTGTCGCCGTCACGCCTGGAACGCGCACGCTTCAAGCTCATGGATATTCTGGCAAGATCCACGGAAGGGCGTACCGGCCTCGTGGTGTTTGCCGGTGAAGCGCATGTCGTCACGCCCTTAACTGAAGACAATGAAACCATTAAGAATCTGATCACCGCGCTAAGTACCGGAATCATGCCGGTAAAAGGAGATGCCGCCACACCCGCGTTACAGATGGCGGGCGATTTACTCAATCTGACCGGCATCCGGCAAGGTGAACTGTTGCTCATTTCCGATGGCATTGCCGATCCGGCCACTGCGCTGGCACAAGCGCGCAAACTGCGTGAGCAGGGATATCGACTTTCCATACTGGGCATTGGCACTGAACAAGGGGGCACGGTGCGCCATGATGGCATTGCTGAATTCGTGCGTTTTAATCCTGAACCCTTGCAGGAACTTGCGCGTGCCGGTGGCGGCACCTTCAGTTTGATGACGACCGATGATCGTGATTTAAATCGCCTGCTGCCAACTATCTCCCCTACCCGTTCATTTGATCAAGTGGCAAGCAGTGGCGTGGAACGCTGGGTTGAACATGGCGTCTGGCTGTTGCCCTTGCTTTTATTACTGGCGTCGATGGCGTTTCGACGTGGCTGGCTGATGGGATTTGCCATTTTGATGATCCTGCCGCCACCAGCGCATGCATTTGGCTGGCAGGATCTATGGCTGCGTTCAGATCAGCAGGCTCAGCATAGTTTAAATCAGGGTGACCCGCAAACGGCCGCGCAACAATTTCGCAATCCCCATTGGCGTGGCATGGCGCTCTATGAAACGGGGGATTACGAAGGCGCCGCTCAGGCCTTCGCTGAATCGAATGATATCGAAGCCGAATATAACCAAGGCAATGCTTTGGCACGAACCGGAGATCTGCACCAGGCCATTGCCGCCTACCGCAAAGTTTTGCAGCAAAACCCCGCCCATGAAGACGCCAAAGCCAATCTTGAGCTGTTGGAAAAATTGCAACGGCAACAATCTCAGCAAGAAGGAAAAGATGAGGGCGATTTTGACCCATCGCCCGAGGAAACATCAGATGAGCATAATGGCCATTCGGACGATTCGGCACGACAGCAGGCAGACGATGCCCAGCCCGGTGAGCAAAACACGGATCAGGATCAATCAGAACAACCAGCCGAAGCACACGCAGAGCAACAACAAGCGGATGAACAACAGTCCCGGGATGCGCCACAAGACGCCATGGCCACAGATAAAACAGACCAGGACCAGACCTTGCCCAGTGAGGAAGCTATTGCACTGGAACAATGGTTGCGCCAGATTCCCGAAGACCCGTCAGGATTACTGCGTCGAAAATTTATGCTGGAACATTTGCAACGTAAACAACCATGAAAATGAAAAAGTTTCTTGTTTTAACCTTGACAGCCTGGCTGCTTTGTTTTGTCCCGTTGCAGGTTAATGCCGCACTGACCGCCCATTTGGACCGCAATCGAGTGACTGCGGGCGAAACGGTTCGGCTGACCATCGAAGCCTCCGGTCAGGTTTCGTCCATGCCGGATACGCAAGCGCTAACAGACGATTTTGATGTAATGGGCATGATCAGCGGCAGCCGCTTAAATATGGTCAATGGCAAGATAGACTCGCGCACGACCTGGACACTTTCTCTGTCCCCCAAGCGCAGCGGGGTACTGACCATTCCGCCGCTGAAAATAAAGGGCGAACAAACGCCCATTTTGACGCTACAAGTCGATGAAACATCGGCTGACTCGGGAGCAGATGCCACCATTCCGGTCTTTATAGAAACGGAAGTTGATCAAACGGATCCTTATGTGCAAAGCAAGGTGCGCTTTACCCTGCGGGTGTTATTTGCGGTGGATTTAGCGCAAGGAAGTTTGACTGAACCTGAACCGGAAAATGCATTAGTGCAGCGGCTGGGTGAGGATCGCGAATACACTGTCACGCGCGATGGAAAGCCGTATCACGTCATTGAGCGGGAATTTATTATATTTCCGCAAACCAGCGGTCATTTGTTGATACCCGGTCCGGTACTGGATGCACAGATTCCGGCAGAAATTTCCCGCAATGACCCATTTTTTAACCGGTTGTTTACCAATAGTCGCCCAATACGACTACGCGGCGAAGCGATCACACTTAATGTACGGCCACGCCCGGAGCACAGCAGATCTCAATATTGGCTGCCGGCGGAATCCGTTGAATTACTGGATGACTGGCAACCAGCCGATGGCAAAATCGCCGTTGGCGACCCCCTGACCCGGCACATTAAGATTAAAGCACTGGGCGTCACAGGCGAACAACTGCCTGATTTGCAGTTTACGGATATCGAAGGCTTCAAGCTTTACCCTGACCGGGCCCAATCCAATACACAAAATCTGCAACAGAATATCCAGGGAGAAAAAACCCTGCGTTTGGCCTATATGCCCACGCAGCCAGGGAAATATACTTTGCCTGCATTTACCTTACACTGGTGGGACACCAGGACAGACAGTGAGCGGGCAGCCACCCTTGCCGCGCGCACCATTGAAGTCATGCCTGCCGCCGATCAACATCAAGATACATCCACCCAGCCGCCGGGTTCAGCAATACCTGGTGAAAGCACCGTACCGCAATCAGCGCAAAAGCCCGAGGCTGGAAACTTCATTCCGGCTGAAGGCGCAGCAAACGGGGCAACAACACCAGCGCTTAATCATAACGGCTGGTTCTGGGCGAGTCTGGTGTTTGCCACACTCTGGCTGACCACACTGGGGCTGTGGTGGCGCAAACGGCATTGCGCTCCGCCAGCGACAGAAAAGAACAAAACACCCAATCCAGAAGCGGAAAATAGCCGTAATGCCAAAAAGCGGTTCCTGGCAGCCTGTCACGCGAATGACCCACAACAAGCGCGCCACCACTTACTCCAATGGGCTGCCGCGCATTGGCCACAATCGCCGCCCAAGGGTCTTGAAGACCTGGCAACGCGGCTAAACAACCCGGCAATCAGCGCCGCGCTGACCTCGCTGGATCGCAGGCTTTATCAGGGTAATGCTGAAAGTTGGCAGGGTCTGAATCTGGCCAGGCTGCTTGCCAAACTTCCACAACAACAGCGTGAATCTGCTGATAAGCCTGTTTTACCTGGTTTGTATTGAGGGCACTTCTAAAAATCCATATTTGCGAGCAGCCGCTTTGCGGCTTGCCTGCTTACCCCGTTTCGTCACAATACTTCGTTGCTCACAAAAAATATTTCCTTACATATAAATCATATACTGCGTCAATATTTTTTATTCGCGCCTGGTCTTGTTCAGAACTCTGAATTTTTAGAGGTGCCCTACAACTAATTGCAGTAACTATTTTTCTTAAACCATTTAACCGCATCATGAATGGCCTCTGCTGCTGGACGATATTGATATCCCAATTCCTGTCTGGCTTTCTCGCTGGAAAAAAACATGATTTTACTTGCCATACGTATGCTATCCACGGTCGCACGTGGCTCGTTATTTGAAATGGCCGCAATTTTTTCCATGGCCCATGCAACAGGAAGCATTAGTTTCAGTGGCAAGTTAATTCGATTTACATGTTTACCGTTAATTTCGTCAATCATTTGCAGTATTTGCAGTAATGTCATGTTATCACCGCCGAGGATATAGCGTTCTCCAAATCTACCCTGTTCAAGCGCTAATAAATGTCCATAAGCGATATCATCAACATGCGCAACATTTAAACCCGTATTCACATAGGCAGGCATTTTGCCCAGTAGTGTGTCCAGGACAATACGACCTGTGGGTGTTGGTCTTACATCTCGCGGTCCTATCGGTGTCGATGGATTAACGATAACAATGGGTAACTTATATTCATTAATAAGCTGAAGAACCGTTTGTTCGGCAATAAATTTAGAGCGCTTATAGTGACCAGACATTGTTTCGATACTGGACGGCGTATTTTCATTAGCAGAGGTGCCATCTTTATTTAATCCCAGAGTGGCAACGCTACTGGTATAGATGATACGACTTACACCAGCTTCAGCAGCTTCGAGTACTAAAGCTTTTGTCCCTCTGACATTGATATCATCCATGGTTTCTGGATCTGGAACCCATAGACGGTAGTCTGCAGCAACATGAAATAGATTGTCACATCCGCTAACAGCACGTTTTAAAGAATCGGGGTCACGCAAATCACCTTCGATAATTTCAATGGGTAAATTGTCAAGGTTATGACGATTACTGTTTTGTCTGACAAGCACGCGTACCTCATGTCCTGCTGCAAGTAAACAATGCATGACGGCAGAACCAAGAAAACCACTCGCTCCGGTGACTAATGATTTCATAACAATAGTTAAATATTCGGTTAATTGATTGTTACATTCGTTTAACTAAATCCGAGTCCGGGAGGTTTCTTGAAGCAACAGAAAATAGTTGATTTAAAGCCCAATTATTGCTTGCCAGTAAGCTCGTGGTAAAAACTGTCGCTTTAACACTTCTTCGTGAGATTTTTACTTGTGTCCCTTCATTAAAATCGCGATGTTGGTTAATTTTGTTCAGTGTCAGAATAGCCATTCCTAATGCCCATAAGCAGAATTTTCGTATCCCTTTCTCTTGCGGCGGTATTAAGCAGGTATAAGTTAGTGCATTTTGCAAGTGCATTTTAGCAATGCCGATTAGCTCACCTAATCCTTTCTGAAATCTTAAATCAGAGTTCCCCGTTTTTAATTCGCCAAGATGGAATCCTTCCTTGAGAAAAATATCCTGTGGCAACCAACAAGCACCGCGTTTTCTGTCGTCCCAGATATCCTTCAGGATGTTGGTCATTTGAAGCCCCTGACCAAATGAAACGGCGAGTTGCATTAAGATAGGTTTATTACGATTTATTTCTTCAGAGTAATCGCAGAATAGTTCTGTCAGCATTTCCCCCACAACACCTGCCACATAATAACAATATTGATTCATCGCAGATAAATCTTTTAGCCCTTCCACGGTCTCTGATTCCTGATAGTCGGCCATTCCACGCCCCATAATACTCACACAGCGTTCAAGTGCCTTACGTTGAGTCGCATTAAAGCTATGCGTAACACGGATAACAGAGGGTGTATTTTTTATCAGGTCATGCTCGGCAGGAATGGTATGGTCAGAGAGTAACGGAAATAATTCTTCAACAAATTTTTCGGCAGGGATTTTATTACTAACGACTTCACTGAACATCTCGGAAAGATGACGAGTTTCTTTTATAGTGAGTGCATTATCATCTTCAATCGTGTCTGTGATACGACATAGAAGATAGGCATTGCCAATGACTTGACGCAAGTCAACGGGCAATTGTGGAATAGTCAATGCAAAGGTGCGTGAAACACCTTGCAGAATACTTTCCTGATATTGTGTATCTTCATTACTGCTGGGGAGGCTGGTCATTACAAGTATATTCGTGGATCAATACCGCATGTTACTACATTAAAGGGTTAAGATTCCGTGCTAAGCTGCAAATTTGCAGCCATTTCCTTCTGGTTTTTACGGTAATATTTTTTCGGTTGCGATCAACTGGTTTATTGTTTCACGTTCACGGATGAGGTGTATATTTTCACCTTCAACCATCACTTCTGCGGCACGAGGACGCGTATTGTAATTTGAACTCATACTCATTCCATAAGCGCCCGCTGACATAACCGCAAGTAGATCACCCTTGACCAAACTAAGTTTGCGGTCATGGCCAAGAAAGTCTCCAGTTTCACAGATCGGCCCAACAATCTGATAAAACTCATCTTTGCCTTGATTTTTGTTAACAGGTAAGATTTCATGATAGGCATCATACAATGCAGGGCGCATCAAATCATTCATTGCCGCATCAACAATGGCAAAATTTTTATCCGGCGTATGTTTAAGGTACTCAATTTTCGTAAGTAATAAGCCTGAGTTGCCAACAAGAGAGCGTCCGGGTTCAATCAGAATACGTTTATTACATTGGTCGGCGCTTGCGCACAGAGAGGTAACGTATTCTTCTATTGATGGCGGAGTTTCTTCTGCATAACGAATGCCCAGACCACCGCCTAAATCCAGGTGATCAACGGCTATTCCTTTTGCTTCCAGGCGATCCAGTAAACTGAGTATCCGATTACTCGCCTGTTTAAATGGATCAAGCTCAGTCAGTTGTGAGCCAATATGGCAATCCATTCCTGTAAAATGAATATTGGTTAATTCCTGAGATGAAGTGTAAATTCTTTCGGCATCATTAATGGGTATACCAAATTTATTCTCCTTGAGACCGGTAGAAATATAAGGGTGCGTTTTGGCATCAACATCAGGGTTAATCCGCAGGCTGACAGAGGCAATTTTATCCATTTCAGATGCGATCTGATTTATTACAATCAGCTCTGCTTCTGATTCCACATTAAAGCAAAGAATATCTGCCGCAAGGGCCATGCGGATTTCTTCACTGCTTTTACCAACACCTGAGAAAACTGTTTTTTGCGGATCCCCCCCTGCTTTTATTACGCGCTGCAGTTCACCTCCTGAAACGATGTCAAAACCACTTCCCAGGCGGGAAAGGAGATTAAGAATGGCTATGTTAGAGTTTGCTTTAACTGCATAGCAAATGAGATGATCCCGTCCAGCGAATGCGGCATCAAATGCCTGGTAGGTATGTGTTAATGCCGTACAGGAATAAACATAGCAGGGTGTACCAAACATCCTGGCAATTTGACTTAAAGAGACTGATTCAGCATAAAGTTCATTGCCACGATAGTCAAAATAAGGAAAACCACTCATTTATTCTTCGTTTCAATAAGAGAGGCGGGTGAAGGGGGCTCGTCCTGAGGAATATACAGCGGTCCTTTTAAACCACAAGCGCTGAGTAATAAGACAAGCAGGAATATGACGTAGAATATCTGCACAGGAATACAACCAGAGCCATAAAAGACTGGATACTAACACAGGAGTTTCTGGCGATAATTATCTTTTGAGACAAATAATTTTATTTCTTCTCAGCGATTTCGTCAGTAAGCCAATCAATCAAGTTGTTATTTAAATGGTTACTTACTTCTACCAAGGCATTTACCGCACCCACGGCATCTGCAGTAGGCGTTTCTTTTCTCATACTGAAGTTGCGTTGAGCCACTAATTTACGGGTACGACGTTCGATCAAGCTGACATTCAAGAGGATGACAGCATAGCTTTTATCAATAGAATCGAATACCTGAGAAAAATCTTCTAATACAATATGTAAGGCATAATCAGCTTGAACACCCTCAATCCCTCTAGCAACCTTATAATCCGTAGTTTGCATAATACGGTTGCTGATTTGCCGTGTTAGTAGTGCGGCAGGTGCAGCCGCCCAGCGGCTATTGGCGTAGGAATAGAATTGCGCCGGATTATGATAGGCTAAGCGATAATGTATCGCAGGGTTGTCAAGCCAGATAGGTGAAGCCACTTCAGCGACCAATAGGCTGGCGGATTTTAATTGTGCTTGCCTGGTTCTATTGTCAGCATACTGTAAGCCAAAATCATAAACTGCTGTCGGTGCGTTTGTTTGAGGCGTGATAGAACATCCTGTCACTAGTAGAGCAATTACTGTAATTAGCAATTTCTTCATTTCTCTATTTCCCGGGGGATACAAAACCATCTTCACCCGGTCCAGCTAGCTGAGGTGGCCTGCCAAATAATAAACTTTGCGGATGTTCTTCCAATTGTCGAAGTGTGCGATTCATGCTTTGAGTGCTTTTTATAATCCCATCGCTTACTTTATGAAGCTTCGGTGCCGTGTCTGCAAATGCTTCAGCAGTCTGAGATAAACTATCAATAACGCCTCCCTGTTGATTCATCTTTATTGTAATTTGATGAATTTCAAGTAATAGCTGATCCAAGTGTGTTAACACCTGCTTTGTTTCAGTCGTGAATCCAGAGAAAGATTCAATGCTTTGTTGTGACTTCTGAAAAATATGGTCAAGATGACTGGTTGCTTTCTCGATATTCATTAAAATATTGGAAACTTGAGTTTGATTTTGTTCACTGAGTAGCTGATGTGTCTGTTTTATCAATTCATTCATGTTACTGAGTATATCTTGTCCAGATCCGGCCATTTGATCCAGTAATGAACGGTGCATCGGAATACGCGCATCACTTTCCAACGCATCAGATGTTGTACCATCATCATTCAGTTGCAGATAGGCCAAACCCGTAACGCCTTGATAACCAAGGCGGGCAAAAACATTTTTACTGAGTTTTATGTTTTCATCAATAGAAATGTCAATCAGAATCTGATGCGTTGTTTCCTGATCAAAATAAATAGCTTCTACCTTGCCAATATTTACGCCACGAAAATGTACAGCAGCTTGCGGGTTAAGTCCTGTTACCGATTCGTTTGAAACCACCAAATAATGATTTCTTGCCGTTGTATTTCCTCCAAACCATAGGCTGATGGCAACGATGGCCAGACTCAGGATAATCACAAATAAGCCCGCTATAAGGGCATGAGAACGGTTTTCCATGATTTCATCCTATAATGATTGCTTATTGTTCAGTATATATTTGTCATGATCACCCATAAAAAAGCTTTTAATGAAGGGGTGATCATAATTAATAATTTCTTGTAAATTACCAATCGCGATAACGCGTTGTTCAGCCAATACTGCGATACGATCAGACAATGCAGTGAGTGGATTGAGGTCATGTGTCACCATGACAATGGTCAATTGCATTTCAGACCGCAATGTATGTATTAGATCGACAAAACTTTGGCTAAGCTGTGGATCGAGGCCTGCGGTGGGCTCATCCAGGAATAACAGCTCAGGATCTAATGCCAGGGCACGTGCTAATGCAACGCGTTTAACCATGCCACCCGATAATTCAGCGGGCATTTTATTAACATGCTGCCCATCAATAGCCACCATATCAAGTTTGAGCATGACGAGATCGTGAATCAATGGTTCGTCCAGGGTGTGAAGCTCACGTAAAGGTAACGCAACATTATCAAATACAGATAACGCACTGAACAATGCTCCGTTTTGAAACAGCACGCCAGAGCGATTTCGTATATTTTTCAGCAGCTTGTAATTAGAATTATATCTTGAGTAGCCAAAAATCCTTATTGTCCCCTGTGACGGTTTTTCCAGTCCCAATATCTGTCTTAATAATGTCGTTTTGCCACTGCCTGAACCCCCAATAAGCGACAATACTTCACCGCGATATATACAAAGATTAATATCTTTGTGGACTATATTCCCCTCAAACTCTGTGCGCAGGTTCTCAATTTCAATTATGCAATCCTGGTCAATCATTGGTTTCGAGGCATCTTAGATAATTCCCACATCAGAGAAGGCAACTGCAAATAATGCATCAATAATGATGACAACGGTAATTGCAGAGACTACGGAACTTGTTGTACCTTCACCCAGACTTTCGGTGTCCGGTTTAATTTTGAGTCCGAAATGGCACGCGATAAGCGCAATCATCATGCCACAGACGGCACCTTTTCCTAATGCAAGCCATAAATTAGCGATGGGTACGGCATCTGGAAGTGCACGTAGAAAATATTCATGGCTAAGTCCTAATTGAAGCTCAGCGGCAAGTATACCGCCCATCAAAGCAATCGCGCTGGTCCAGATTACTAATAGGGGCATGGCAATGGCGAGCCCAATCACTTTTGGCAAGACAAGACGTTGACTATGTGAGATACCCATCACAGTTAATGCGTCAAGTTCCTCGGTAACGCGCATGACGCCGAGCTGTGCCGTCATGGAAGAACCAGAACGTCCAGCCACCAGGATTGCTGCGAGCATTGGACCAAGCTCACGAATAATACTTACGCCAAGAATATTAATAATAAAAACGTCAGCACCAAACATCTGTAGTTGCTTAGAGGAAAGATAGCTCAGGACGATGCCAATCAGGAATCCTACCAATGCGGTGATACCTAAGGCTTGCGCACCGGTACGGAAGAGATTGGCTGAAATTTCACGCCAGGGTATTCGTTTTGGATGAAGAACCAGGAATTTTATATCTAAAAATAATTGGCCAATGAGGAAGATGATGCCCGTTAAAAGTTCCCATATTTGTAAAGCAATGCGCCCTAATGCCGTTATTGGCCACAATAAATTTCGTGGTGCTGTTAATGAGGGTGCGGGTAATTTTTCCAATCGTTCAAAAATTCTTTCCTGGTCTGGGCGCAGGCTTAAGTGTTCAGGACGCTGTGCATTCCATACTCGCCGCAGCAGTACGATTCCAGTCGCATCGACCTGATTTATCTCAGTTAAATCCCAGTGGAGTTTCGTGTCTTTAGCATAGGCCGCAAGCTCGGCAGCCAAATTCCGTAGATGTTGTTCTAATGCAGTCAAGGTATAGTCACCCATGAGCACCAGGCGTGAAGAATCATTCACATTGACTATCCGGTAGAAAGTATGCGGGGGATTGGGATGATGATTTGCCGGCATCAATATCTTTTCCTGGTGTTTTTCAGGCTGATACCTGTTTTTTTACAACAAATTTTGAAATAAACGGAGTTCTTTTATTCGATGTTAGCAGAAGATTACTCTAACTGGGCTACTCTGGTTCGAGCCAATGCGGGGCTTGTGGCGAAGTAGCTTTTGATGCCCGTAAACAGCGCACTCGCCATCTTTCTTTGATAAGCTTTGGTATTTAATTTCTGTTCATCCTGTGGGTTACTGAGGAATGCCGTTTCAACTAGAATTGACGGGATATCGGGAGATTTGAGAACAGCAAATGGCGCTTGTTCGACATTTTTCTTATGCAGATGGTTAACATCGCCTATTTCTGAAAGGACATGCTGACCTAGTTTAACACTGTCTATAATAGTGGCACTTAAGGATAAATCGATCAACATTTCTTTGACATCCCGAGATTTGGTAATCATGTCAATTCCACCCATTAGGTCACTATCAACACTATTCTCTTTTTTTGCCAACCAACTTGCAGCGGCAGAAGTTGCCCCATGCTCGGACAGGGTATAAACCGAAGAGCCACGGGCAGTCTTTCTATGAGCAGCATCTGCATGAACTGACACAAATAGATCCGCATTCAAGCTCCGTGCTTTGGCACGACGCATGGGGAGCGAAATGTAATAATCACCCTCACGAGTTAAAACCGCGCGCATATTGGATTCTTTATCGATTATGGCTTTAAGCTTCTTTGCGATTGCAAGGGTAATATCTTTTTCATGAGTACCCTGACGTCCAATGGCGCCCGGATCTTTACCACCATGACCAGGGTCAATTGCAATGACAATCATGCGGGATGGTTCAGGTTTAGTCTTTGGAGACTTTGGCGTATTTTGTATAACCTTTGGCTGATTTAATTCAGGTTTGACCTTTGGCGTAGTTTGAATTACTTGCGGCTGACTTGAATTGGAATTGTTTTCGATACTTTTTGGTTGAAGTAGTGAGGCAACTAAATTGTCGAGTGAATCAAACTCTGCGGCTTTATTTGCAGAATAAACATCAACAATTAATCGGTGGCCAAAATTTTCCGTTGGGTCAAGCATGTACGCTTGTGGTACGACGGCTGCCTTCAGATCAAGAACCAGTCTTAAAATATGTGGTTTAAAGTGCCCAATACGTACTGTTTGTATTAATGGATCCGTTGCTTTTACTTGACCGGGCAAACTTCTTAGTGCCGGAGTTGCGGCTACATTCTTCAGGTCAATAACCACACGGCCGGGATTATCTAACAGACTGAGTGAATATTGGATAGTTAGATTCGATTCAAATGTAAATCGAGTAAAATCAGGTGACGTCCAGACACGAACGGCATTAACCGTGTTCTCTGCAAGCGCTGTTTTGCTGATTAAAGTAAGTGACAGTGACGTCACCATCAGCCATAACGCGAGAAATAGTGTTGATGCGGAAAAGAGAGATGAACCACGTGTTGTCGTGATCAGGAACTCTCTGGATCTCGCCAATGTTTCAGACATCGCTTTCCCGCCTCCGTACCTGCATGAATTTCAATGTTACGACCAGATTCCACAATATGGATAGAAACCTGCAAGTCCGCAATAGGCAACAGTTTTCCCGCTTTTTCCGGCCACTCCACTACACAGATTGAATCTGCATTGAAATATTCACGAAAGCCGGCTTCTTCCCATTCACTTGGGTCATTGAATCGATAAAAATCAAAGTGATAGAAGTATAACCTAGAAACTTCATAAAACTCAACTAAATTATAGGTGGGACTTTTAACTATCTTTTGATATCCCATGCCTCGTAGAATACCTCGCGTCAACGTAGTTTTGCCGGCGCCAAGGTCGCCTTTTAGGAAAATAATCAAGCCAGCATGTAATAGCCCGGCAAAAGCAGCGCCAAAAGACAGCATTGCGGTTTCATCTGCGAGATGGCAAGTAAGATGCTGGTTCATGGTAGAGTCCGTATGATGGAAAATATGCAAGAAAATACCTCCAAAAATTTGTCACCGGATTATGCTGCATTGGCCAGTGCGATCAAAGTCTGGGCTAAAGAACTGGGCTTTCAAGATATTCGTATCGCAGATGCCAACGCTGATAGCTCTAGTTCCGAATCAGGGCTGTTTGAATGGTTAGAACAAGGGTATCACGGTGAAATGCAATATATGGCAAAACATGGCACCAAACGGACGCGCCCAGCTGAGCTTGTGCCCGACACCCGACGCGTCATCTCGGTCCGAATGAATTATAGACCACCCGGAGCAAAGGACAGCTGGGAAATAATACACGATAACAGCAAAGCATTTATTTCACGATATGCACTGGGGCGTGACTATCACAAGGTGTTACGTGGGCGTTTGCAAAAACTGGCAGAAAAAATCGCAGTAGAAATCGAACCGTTTAATTATCGGGTATTCTCCGACAGTGCGCCGGTAATGGAAGTCGAATGGGCAAAAAAATCGGGCCTTGGCTGGCGTGGCAAGCATACCTTGCTACTAACCCGTGCGGCCGGGTCTCTTTTTTTTCTGGGAGAGATATACACAGACTTGCCTCTGCCGATCGATAGCCCGGTGAATAGTTACTGTGGATCTTGTACAAAATGTATCGATATTTGCCCAACGCAGGCGATTATTGCACCCTATAAACTCGATGCAAGGCGTTGTATTTCCTATCTGACTATTGAATTAAAAGGCAGCATTCCTGAGACACTGCGCCCGTTAATTGGCAATCGGGTTTATGGTTGCGATGATTGCCAGTTGATTTGCCCGTGGAATAAATTTGCCGCAATAACAGATGAAGATGATTTTTCTGTGCGAAATGGACTGGATAATATCACCCTGGTTGAATTATTTTATTGGGGTGAAGATGAATTTAATGCCAAAATGGCAGGTAGCCCGATTCGCCGCATTGGTCATGAACAATGGTTACGTAATCTGGCTGTCGGCTTAGGCAATGCAGCATCAACACCCGCCGTGATTGAAGCGTTGCAAACGCGGCGTGATGATAATTCCGCGCTCATTCGTGAACATGCGCAGTGGGCACTCCGTCAGCAGGGTAACAAAGAAAATCCTTGAAACAGGATGTCAGGCTAAATGAAAATGAATAAACAACATAAACAGCATACGATCGGTACCCCACTGAGTCCTTCCGCGACCAAAGTCATGTTATTGGGTAGTGGTGAACTGGGAAAGGAAGTGATTATTGCACTACAGCGCCTGGGCGTGGAAACGATTGCGGTTGATCGCTATGCCAATGCACCCGGCCATCAGGTTGCACACCGTGCTCATGTGATTAATATGGCGGATGCTCAGGCATTACGTGAATTAATCGAACTGGAAAAACCGCACTTGATCGTGCCGGAAATAGAGGCAATTGCGACCAATGAACTGATCGAGATAGAGCGTGCTGGCATGGCGCGCGTCATTCCCACGGCACGTGCGGCGCAACTTACCATGAACCGCGAAGGCATTCGCTGCCTTGCCGCAGAAACGCTACAGCTCCCAACATCCCCTTATGCCTTTGCCAATAGTCTGGAAGAACTCAGCGCGGCGATAGAAAGCCGTATGGGCTATCCGTGCATCGTAAAACCCGTCATGTCTTCGTCTGGCAAAGGACAATCACAAATAAATAACAAAGCAGAGGTGGAACCTGCCTGGAACCATGCCGCCAGCGGTAGCCGTGTTGATCAGGGGAGGGTGATTGTCGAGGGTTTTATTCAATTCGATTATGAAATAACCCAACTGACCGTACGGGCGATGAATGAAGAGAATAAAGTGGAAACCTACTTTTGCGAACCGATTGGGCACATCCAGGTGAACGGTGATTATGTGGAAAGCTGGCAACCGCAACCCATGTCACCCCTGGCTTTGCAACGTGCGCGTGAGATAGCGCAAAAGATTACAGAAAATCTGGGGGGCTTAGGTATCTTTGGCGTGGAATTGTTTATCAAGGACGATCAGGTTTGGTTCAGCGAGGTCAGTCCACGCCCCCATGATACCGGCATGGTCACCCTGTGCAGCCAGAGGCAAAATGAATTTGAGTTACACGCCCGCGCCATCCTTGGCTTACCTGTTGACACACGTTTGCACACGCCCGGTGCCAGCGCAGTGGTTTATGGTCAGTTAGAATCGCAGGGTATTGCTTTTGCAGGCGTGAATGATGCTTTGCGTGTACCGCAAAGTGACTTGCGCCTTTTCGGCAAGCCGGAATCATTCGTGCGCCGACGCATGGGGGTTGCGCTGGCAAATGGGTCTGATATCGGTGAAGCAAGAACCCGTGCCAAACTGGTGGCGAGTCGGGTTAAACCAATTAAAGGACGCCTCTTTCAAGAAACAATTATAAGTTACTGATTATAAAAAATATAAAAAAGTAAAAAAGATCTATTTTACTAACTTCATCATGTTTCTTCCTGACGCCTTGCCGCCTCCGGCCGATTACTACGCTAAAAATTCAAAGCTCTAAACAAGACCAGGCGCGAATAAAAAATATTGACGCAGCATATGATTGATAGGTAAGGAAACATTTTTTGTGAGCAACGAAGTATGGTGACGAAACGGGGTAAGCAGGCAAGCCGCAAAGCGGCTGCTCGCAAATATGG
>JAUXRH010000177.1 GCA_030682075.1 Nitrosomonas sp. | reverse complement strand
GATAATCCTTATTCGGAATCGCTATTCAAGACGATGAAATACCGGCCAGCTTATCCAGGCCAGGCGTTTGAAAGCCTCCTTGCCGCCAGACGGTGGGTCGGCATGTTTATCCAATGGTACAACCATGAACATCGTCACAGCGCCATCCACTTTGTAACCCCGGCAGAACGCCATGCCAACCTGGATACCGAGTTGCTGCAGAAGCGTGCCAATGTGTATGAAGAAGCGAAGAAGAGGCATCCGGAACGCTGGAGCGGCGTTACTCGGAACTGGCTGCCAGTTCGTATCGTTCATTTAAACCCGGATCAAAACATCACCGAGAAAACCGATCAAAAGGAGACTGATTCAAGACTTAAAAAAACAGCATAAATTTATACGTTCAGGTGACAACTAGCTTGACAACGACCGCCTTTTTCGATGTCAGAAAACTGATTACTCAGGCTGCGTTCAATAAGAATTTTGTTGGCTTTTGCCCTAAACCAGATAAATCCGTACAAAATTCTTTTATCGATGCATTATTGCGTATGATTGCTTAAGGAAAAATGTAAGGTTTAGATCAAAACGGTGAAACTTCAGTTAATTACTACAGCCATATTATTCATTTGAGAAGGAATCCCTGCGGTCACCCATCTATGCAAATACTAGCACGCACAATACTCGTTTTCTTTGTCATTTCAATACTCTCGGGTTGTTTATCACCCATTGTGCTGAACCGGGCAGTCGAAGCTTATGATAATGCTGCCATACGCGCAGAATCTAGGCTGCTTCTGACCAATATTGCTCGCGCTCAACATCATGAACCTCTTCATTTCACCAGGGTTTCAAATATTGCGGCCACATTTAATTTCAGTGCAAATGCAGGTGCCATGCCGACGACGGTAGACAGGGGGGGGATATTGGCACCGATATTTGGAGGCGGCGTCTCAGAAAACCCTACTTTCAGTATTGAACCGATTGAGGGCGAAGAATTTACAAAACGGCTTCTCACGCCATTTAGCCAACATAAATTAACCCTTCTGCTTCGCCAGCATTTTGATATCGATCTTATGCTGCGAATGATGGCGCAGGAAGTACGCTTGCAACATACAGAGCAGCAAACTACCGTTCACAATAACCAACTGACCGGGTTGCAGCTTCACCATCATAACTTTCTTCCTGGCATTCAGTTTATCGAAGAACAGGAGCATCGCCTCCGCAACCAGCAACGTACACAGTTGCAACAAACCATCTATCATAATAGCCCATCGGATCAAATTGGGTATGAGATGTTCCGTCGTGTAGTGCTCCATCTCTCGGCTATTCAGGGTCAGAAAAATCTGTTCGCGGAGCCATTGACATTCGAGAGTAGCTGGACTATCCCTGTTGGCGCCGTTTCAGCAGAAGGGTTGTTTCAAGCAATAGAAAAAGAATTTACTATGACCTACGACCAACAAAATGGCACGTATACCCTTAGCAAACAATTGTTGGGGCCAATTCTCATTACCAACTATAACCCCGCCATCCTATGCTGCGAGGAACGGGAAGCATTGCGCAATCTGGCTAATCCCTGGATCGGGAATGATGTGGCTTTTGATATCCGTCCGGGTTTTCCTGGTGGTGAATGGCCCGTCAGAGGCGCTTTCCGGCTAAGAAGTCTCCATACGATTCTTAATTTTCTCGCTCATTCGCTGAGTGAAGAAGCGGAGTATCACGTTGAGAAAGACCCGCGCACACTATCTATTGCCAGAGATAAGAATCCCAGCCATACCATGGGACTTATCATCACAGATGAACCCCCTTCTGGTGTTAACCTATTCACTTATTCACACGATAAATATTATGCGGTGGATACGACAGGATTGCATTCCCACTGGAATCGCAATGCATTCCAATTACTTTATATCCTATTCAGGATGACCGTTACTGATGCGAAATCTCTCGGACTGCCGATCACCATTTCCAAATAATTTCTTCATCATGAAATCTCAATTCTCATAAGGGCATCTCTAAAAATTCAAGTTTCCAGGCAAGACAAGGCGCGAGAAAAAAATTTGAGCGTAGCATATGGTTGATAGGTAAGAGAAAATTTTTTATGAGCAACGCCGTATTGCGACGAAACGGGGTAAGCAGGCAAGCCGCAAAGCGGCTGCTTGCAAAATTGGATTTTTAGAGGTGCCCTTAAGTGTTGATGTGGATTCCGGGCTGTTGCATAGTCTGGAGATCACGACAGCCAAAATCTATTTTGCGGCTCCAGAGATTCAATATTCACAGCATGCACCACCTTGAAGCAGTTAACAAAGCTCATTTCATGAAACTATGGGCTCCATAAAAATCAGCATAACTTAGTTCTCGTTTTCGCAAAAAGCTTTTTTTCAAGGTAAATAAATCGTTGGCATAGCCAAGAAAGATACGTTAAAGTTTCAATCTATTTAATCGCACTTATAAGAGAAAGGATTTCATTATGACTATTGCCCTGATTGCTTTCGATGGCTCAGAAAATGCGATGCGCGCCATCAATGAGATACTGGATACAATGGATACAACTAAGCTGCATACGCATCTGCTCTACGTGTGCGAGCCGGTTCAACTAAACGAAATCGCTTTCAACAAAGAACCACTTTTAGACATGTTAAGCATCAAGAAGGCGCGTGAAGAAGCCGGGTTTACATTGCTGACGCCCGCGAAAGCGCGCCTCGAAAGTGCCGGTGTCGCGTTCGATGCACATGTACGCACTGGCAATCCCGCCGAAGTTATCACCGACTTGTCGCGTGAGTATCACTGTGATTTGATCGTGATGGGCACACGCGGCATGGGTGCGATAAAGAATCTGCTGCTCGGATCAGTGGCGAACAAGGTCATTCACCTCACCGAAAAGCCGCTGCTGCTTGTCAAATAGTCGTGTCGACACAGCCGATATTAAGCAATGTGTAAAGCGTGGCAGGGCTAGCCCATGCCTGGGTGATGTGTCAACACTTTTCCGGATACAAAGTTAAGCAGCATTTTGCTGCAGCTCAAAGTCAATGGGCGATATATATCCATTAGCTGAATGAAATCGCTGTCGATTGTAAAACACTTCGATATATTCAAACACAGCCTGTTCAGCTTCTTCCCGAGAATGAAACGTTTGATGATGGATCAATTCTGTTTTTAAGGTATGGAAGAAGCTTTCCGACACGGCATTGTCTCAGCAATTGCCCTTCCGGCTCATGCTTTGCTGGATGCCATGCTGCTTTAGAGGCGCC
>JAUXRH010000168.1 GCA_030682075.1 Nitrosomonas sp. | reverse complement strand
GCCGACACCTTGCGCGGGGCGATGAACGCGGACGACTTCCGCGATTACATGCTCTCCTTCCTGTTCCTGCGCTACTTGTCGGACAACTACGAGGCCGCAGCCCGAAAAGAGCTGGGGCGCGACTATCCCACGCTGGAGAAGGACGACCGGCGTACACCCTTGGCGGTGTGGTACGCGCAGAACCCGGAGGACACGGCGGAGTTTGAAAAGCAGATGCGCCGCAAGACGCATTACGTGATCCAGCCCGCCTACCTGTGGGGCAGCATCGCCGAGATGGCGCGCACGCAGAACGGAGAATTGCTGCGCACCCTGCAAAAGGGCTTCGACTACATCGAGAACGAATCCTTCGCCAGCACCTTCGGCGGGCTGTTTTCCGAGATCAATCTGAATTCGGAAAAGCTGGGCAAGAGCTACACGGCGCAAAACGCCACACTCTGCACCGTGATCAAATCGATTGCCGAGGGGCTGGAGAAATTCTCTACGGACAGAGACACCCTGGGCGACGCCTATGAATACCTGATCGGTCAGTTTGCCGCCGGTTCCGGCAAGAAGGCGGGCGAGTTCTACACGCCGCAACAGATTTCCAGCATTTTGTCGGGCATTGTCACGCTGGACAGTCAGGAACCCGCCACCGGTAAAAAGAAGCAACTGGACAGCGTCTTCGATTTTGCCTGTGGTTCAGGCTCGCTGCTGCTCAATGTGCGCCACCGCATGGGGCCGCACGGCATCGGCAAGATATACGGGCAGGAGAAGAACATCACCACCTACAACCTGGCGCGCATGAACATGCTGCTGCACGGGGTGAAGGATTCGGAGTTCGAGATCTATCACGGCGACACGCTCACCAACGACTGGGATTGGCTACGCGAAACCAACCCGGCCAGGATGCCGAAGTTTGATGCGGTGGTGGCCAATCCGCCGTTCAGCTACCGCTGGGAGCCGACCGAGGCGCTGGGCGAGGATATGCGCTTCAAGAATTACGGCATGGCTCCCAAGTCCGCCGCCGACTTCGCCTTTTTACTGCACGGCTTCCACTACCTGAAGCCTGAAGGGGTGATGGCCATCATCCTGCCCCACGGCGTGCTGTTCCGTGGCGGCGCGGAAGAGCGTATCCGCACCAAACTGCTGAAAGACGGTCACATCGACACCGTGATCGGCCTGCCCGCCAACCTGTTTTTTTCAACGGGTATTCCGGTTTGCATTCTCGTTTTGAAGAAGTGCAAGAAGCCCGATGATGTGCTGTTTATCAACGCCAGTGAATTCTTCGAGAAAGGCAAGCGCCAAAACCGCTTGTTGCCGGAGCACATTGAAAAGATTATTGCCACCTACCAGTTCCGCAGGGAAGAAGAACGATATTCTATGCGTGTGTCGATGGAGCGAATCGAGAAAGAAGGCTACAACCTGAACATTTCGCGCTATATCGGTACCGCGAAGCCGGAAGAAACGATCGATTTGACGACTGTGCGCACGGAATTGGAGGTACTGGAAAAACAGGTCAATGAGGCTACCGAAAAACACAACGGATTTCTCAAGGAACTTGGGTTGCCGCCACTGCCCTAGTTTGGGCGAGTGTTGTAAGGGCACCTCTAAAAATTCAGAGTTCTAAACAAGACCAGGCACGAATAAAAAATATTGATGCAGCATAGGATGGATAGGTAAGGAAATATTTTTTGTGAGCAACGAAGTATGGTGACGAAACGGGGTAAGCAGGCAAGCCGCAAAGCGGCTGCTCGCAAATATGGATTTTTAGCGGCGCCCTCAAATATAATCAGCGGAACTTATGACACTCAATATTTCATACGGGCCAACACCGTTCAAAATAACATTCACTTGAGCAGGAAGAATCATTTTTTTCGTTTTGAAGTCTTACGTTCTTCTGGCTCAACCTCAGTTTCTATTATCTCGGCATCTTCAATAACAACAAAGTCACCTTCTTCTGTTGTATGCATTCTGTCACGGAATTTTCGGCGTAACCACCAGAGCCGTAGAGCAAAAACAACCGCAGCGATGGCAAATATGGCGAGAAAAGCCGCAAAGAAGAAAGCACCGAGTACTGCCATAACAATAACTACCGGAATCAACGTCAGATAGACTATCCAACGATTAACTGATGTGACCGGTATTGGCTCATTTTCTGGTGAATCTGTTTTCCTGTACTCAGAAACTCTGCTGATTATTATTCTTTCTTCATCATTCTCGTTTTTCATTGCATCAACTCCTCTATTTCCATCACACTTTTGGGTGCCGCAGCGGTCAGCACTTCATGCCCGGTCGGCGTTACGGCAACATCATCCTCGATACGTACCCCAATATTCCAGAATTCTTGCGGTACATTATCTGCGGGTCGAATATAGCATCCAGGTTCTACCGTCAGCGTCATTCCAGGTTGCAATAAGCGCCACTCGCCATTTTGTTTATAATCACCCGCATCGTGTACATCCAAACCTAACCAATGGCCCGTACGGTGCATGTAAAAGCGTTTATAGTCTGCCGATTCAATTACCGCGTCTACACTCCCCTGACACAACCCAAAATCAATAAAGCCCTGAACTAACACGTGTAGCGCGGCTTGATGTGGGTCATCCCATGAATTACCCGGTTTGACTGCCGCTATCGCCGCTTCCTGTGCCGCTAAAACAAGTTGATAGATATCTTTTTGCGCTGCTTTGAATTTACCATTGATTGGGAATGTACGCGTTATATCTGATGCATAGCCATTGAGCTCACAACCGGCATCAATTAACAACAGGTCGCCCGCTTTTAATTCCGCACTATTCTCAATGTAATGCAACACACAAGCATTCGCCCCGCCGGCAACAATTGAAGTATAGGCAGGTGCCTGCGCGCCATGCTGACGGAATGCATGCAGCAGTTCCGCTTCAACTTCATATTCTCTCATCCCAGGGCGGGTTAGCTGCATTGCTCGTCGATGAGCCTCAGTTGAAATTTCTGCGGCACTACGCATCACTTGAAGTTCTTCCGTACTTTTAAATAATCGCATTTCATCCAGCAACACGTGACTATCCTGGACTTCATTAGGCGCAGCAACGCCATTGCGCACTTGTTCCCGCACGCGATTAATCCAATTTGTAACACGAACATCCCACCCGGCATCCTGCCCTAAGGAAAAATATAGAGTGGGTTGATTAGCCAGTAGATCTGGCAGCATTTCGTCCAGTTTTGAGATGGGGTATGTCTCATCAAAGCCGAATGTTTCTTTTGCAGCTTCTGGTCCATAGCGAAAACCATCCCAGATCTCACGTGTTTCATCTTTATCACGACAGAATAAAATATGCCTGTAACTGGATCTATCAATATCGGCAACGATTACCAGTACCGCTTCAGGCTCGCAAAAACCGGTCAAATAATAAAAATAACTATCAAAACGATAAGGATAATGTGAATCCCGGTTTCGAAGCCGCTCAGCTGCCGTAGGAATAATAGCGACGCCCTTTTTCATCTGCAAAGCAAATTGCTGACGGTGGGCA
Source organism: Nitrosomonas sp. (assembly GCA_030682075.1). GTDB lineage: Bacteria > Pseudomonadota > Gammaproteobacteria > Burkholderiales > Nitrosomonadaceae > Nitrosomonas. Next base: position 4,076 of record JAUXRH010000168.1, on the reverse strand, counting down.
ATATACAATTCTATTGGGATCATCTGTTTAATCTTTCCATTACGCGTTATCAATTGGTTTTTTTAGTGTCTTTTAAGTAATTCATCAAGAGAATTAAGACGCTCTGGTGTGCCGACATCGACCCAGACTCCCCTGAAATACTCACCGCTGACCTTTCCCTCTTTGATTGCCTGACGTATTAGTGGCGCTAGCTTTACCGCTTTATGAGGCGTTACATCCGCAAAAAGTTTGGCTTGATAAACGCCAATACCACTAAAAGTAAGTTTACTCTCACCCGCTAACGTAACGTTAGTCGTATCTAATGCAAAGTCTCCAGCAGCATGATGCGCAGGGTTATCTACGAGCACCAGATGCGCAAAATTCTGTTCAGGGTTTGCTTGCATATGCTGCAAAACCGGCATCAGTGAAACATAGTCCATTTCACAATAGATATCCGCATTAACCACCAGAAAGGGTTGTTCTTGTGTTTTATTTGTTAGTAATGGCAGTGCGTTAGCAATACCACCCGCTGTTTCCAATACCAGGGATTCATGCGAGTAATGAATGTTAACGCCATAATGCTCGCCCTTGCCCAAGGCGACTTCGATCACTTCTCCCAGATAGGCATGATTAATCACAATCTCTGTAAAACCTGCATGGGCAAGACGCACTATCTGATGTTCAATAAGTGACTTACCCCCGACTTGTAGTAGTGGCTTGGGTAGTCTATCGGTTAAAGGACGCATACGTTCCCCTCGTCCTGCCGCCAGGATCATCGCTTTAAATAGTGCAGAACTAGAAACCGTAGCCAATTTTTTCCGCCGGATTAGTACCTTCCAGCTCATCCAGTAAAACAATCATGGGATGAAACGGTCGATAACGCTTACAAGCTTTACGCAAATAGTCCATAACCAATGGCATATCATTTAGATAGGTATCCTTGCCGTCCCGGTAGCACAAGCGCGCAAAAATACCCAATACCTTGAGATGACGCTGCACTCCCATCCATTCAAAATCACAATAAAACTCAGGGAAGTCAGGATTCACTGGTAGTCCAGCCTTCTTTGCCTTTTCCCAGTAACGTATCATCCAGTCCAGCACACGCGTTTCATCCCACTGGATATAGGCATCTTTAAATAATGACACCAGATCATAAGTAATCGGGCCATAAACCGCATCCTGAAAATCAATAATGCCTGGATTTGGCTTTGTTACCATGAGATTGCGCGAATGAAAGTCACGATGAACGAATACTTTAGGCTGTGATAAGTTATTTTTCACAATCTCAGTAAAAACCGCATCAATTCGTGCTTTCTGGTCTGCACTGAGTGTTATCTGTAAATGCTTGCCAATATACCAGTCAGTGAATAGATTTAATTCTCCAAGTAATAATGCCCCACCATAATCAGGTAATATTTCAGCACGACTGGCCAACTGGATCTTAATCAATGCATCCATCGCTCCATGATATAAACCGTCCGCATCATTGGCATTCGCTGTGAGTGCTTGCAAGTAGGTGGTACTGCCAAGATCGGAAAGTAACAGAAATCCTTGTACTACATTCTGTGCCAGTATGGTGGGCACATGGACACCGGTCGTTGCAAATAAACGGGCAACCTGTAAAAAGGGCGCGCAGTCTTCCTGCTGTGGCGGCGCATCCATTACAATCAGTGTACGGTTACTAGAGGAAGCACGAAAATACCGACGAAAACTGGCGTCGGATGAAGCCGCTGTTAATGTAAAGGGTTCACCTGGAAATTGTACTTTGATCCAGTTTTGCAGAAGCTGTAAACGTTCCATCGTTATAAATCCAGAATCTGATACTTTAGCATAATGAGTTTTTCGGTTTATTTCGTAAAAAAAGAAACATAATGTTGCGAACTGTCCACTCAAACTATCAGAATCATATATAAAACAAAGGGGGATACTGAATACCTGATAATTGTCAGGGTACCAGAATCGATCCATCCATTGCCTAAATACGAGAAGTATGAGATTTTACCATGTCACAGCATCGTCTCACCTTGAACAAATACAGGTTAGCGGTCTGTTAAAGCAAAGATCCTGGAGAATAAATTATGCTTAACAAAAAAATACTAGACGAAATAGGCTCAAAAGTCACAGAAATACTGGAACAAAGTCCGGCAAAAGACTTGGAAAAGAATCTTCGGGTTTTGCTATCGGGTATCTTTTCTCGACTGGATTTAGTCACACGCGACGAATTTGATGTGCAACAACAAGTGCTGATGCGTACAAGAGAGAAATTAATTTCACTGGAAACAAAAGTAGCCGCATTGGAAAATCAATCAGGATTGGTCACACCTGAAGCAGGCTCAGCGGCTCCCTCTGAAGATCCGATCAAAAGTGAGTAGGTAATTTTGTATCCTTGTTAAAATTCAACAGAAAGCCGTGGATAAATTACTTATCCATCCAGCCCATCACCTCATATGTCACTCGCCGTTCTCTATAGTCGCGCACTTTCAGGGATGGAAGCGCCACTGGTCACAGTGGAAGTACATATCGCCAATGGTCTACCCAGTTTTACGATTGTTGGACTACCAGAAACAGAAGTAAAAGAAAGCAAAGATCGGGTCCGTGCCGCACTACAGAATGCACATTTCAAAATCCCGGCACAGCGTATCACCATTAATCTGGCACCCGCTGATCTACCCAAAGAGAGTGGGCGTTTTGACCTGCCCATCGCGCTCGGTATTCTTGCGGCATCAGGACAGATTCCTTCGGGCAAACTGGATCAATATGAATGGGCAGGAGAACTTGCGCTGACGGGTAGTTTACGTCCAATACGCGGCGCATTGGCAATGACTTATAGCGCTTCACGCAGTGGTCGTAGTTTTGTATTACCTCAACAAAATGCAGCTGAAGCGGCTTTGGTAAAACATGCGGTGGTTTATCCTGCTGATTCATTATTACAGATATGCGCACATCTCACTGGGCATGAATCACTACCGCGTTATACCAAGACGCCAGAAGAAGAAGCTATATCCAGCCCATCAGACTACCCGGATCTGGATGAAGTTAAAGGCCAGACACATGCCAAACGTGCGCTGGAAATTGCCGCAGCGGGCGGCCATAGTATTCTGATGATAGGCCCACCCGGCACCGGCAAGTCCATGCTGGCTGCGCGCTTCCCGGGCATATTGCCATCAATGACCGAAGAGGAAGCGCTTGAGTCGGCTGCGATACAGTCTCTAAGTAGTGGTAGTTTCAATATTGCCAACTGGAAACGTCGCCCATACCGATCACCTCACCATACCGCTTCCGGTGTCGCACTGGTCGGCGGCGGCAGTAATCCACGTCCTGGGGAAATCTCATTGGCGATGAATGGCGTGCTGTTTCTTGACGAATTACCCGAATTTGACCGCAAAGTACTGGAAGTATTACGTGAACCACTGGAATCTGGATATATCACCATATCCCGTGCTGCACGTCAGGCAGAGTTTCCTGCTAAATTTCAGTTAATTGCAGCAATGAATCCTTGTCCTTGTGGCTATCTTGGCCATTATAGTGGTAAATGTCGCTGCACCCCTGACCAAGTCGCACGCTATCGCGGGAAAATCTCCGGTCCGTTACTTGATCGTATCGATATACTGATTGAAGTTCCCGCCGTTCCTCAACTGGATTTAATGCGCCATACCGCACAGGGAGAGAAAAGCAGTACTATCCGACAAAGGACCGAACATGCTCGGCAAAAACAAATTTCACGGCAGAATAAAACCAACAACCAGCTGATGGTAAAAGAAATAGAGAAATATTGTCAGCCAGATACTCAGGGAGAAACTTTACTCAAGCAAGCCATGAGCCGACTGAACTTTTCTGCACGCGCCTATCACCGCATACTTAGAGTTGCGCGCACGATCGCTGATTTATCAGGTCATGAAAAAACCAGTAATCGTCATATTGCTGAAGCGATTCAGTACCGTAGACTAGACAGAAATTAAGGGCACCTCTAAAAATCCATATTTGCGAGCAGCCGCTTTGCGGCTTGCCTGCTTACCCCGTTTCGTCACAATACTTCGTTGCTCACAAAAAATATTTCCTTACCTATCCATCATATGCTGCGTCAATATTTTTTATTC
>JAUXRH010000159.1 GCA_030682075.1 Nitrosomonas sp. | reverse complement strand
ACTGCGCAAATGGGACAAGCGGTTCATATTACCCTGATTTTTCGTTGCATAGAATGACTATGCGCCTCAAAATCCGGCCAATCTGTCCTCGCTTTCCCACTTTGCTCGCTACGATCACTTAAGTCCGACAGACTCCTGGAGGCGCCCATCAGACAATAGAAATAGCCTCCAGTTTACGAATTCAAATATGCTTGTACGTAGTAAGGATTGGGAAATAGATGTATCTAAAATGGCGCTAAATATGGGGTTCCGAGATATCTCATCAAGATCACCACGCAACGGCCGACCGATCTTGTCTCGCAAGGCTTTGCGAGGATATCCGCACCAGAATTTCCGTGATATCGTCGATTTTAAAAACACTACCGGTAGTAGGTTTTGGGGACAACCGGATAAGCACACTATCAACTTGCGATTCCCCGTGGTCTTGCCACGGGGTTGTTTATTCCCTACCTAAGGAGTCGTTCATAAATAACTGTAACACTTGAATCACATCTGGCGGGCACACTGCGGCGTTGTTCGTCGTCGCCATGGCTCGCTATGACGCCTCCTCTCGCCTTGCATTGCATCCAGCCAGACGCGCTCAATTGTCACACTTATTCCTTCACGACTCCTAAGCAACCGATTGCTTAGTATGCTTATCAAGTCGGTCTATCATTACAAACTTCCTGGTATTTAAATCAGTACGCCCAGTAAGTATTTGTAAGTGAGGCTTTAGATCCGGAACTTTGTCCTGAATAATATCGAGCGTGAATTTACTGAGAAACAGTGCCTTTTCTTTCGCTAAACGAAATTCAGGACCAGCCTCGTCTCTGTACACGCCTGAAGTCAGAAGCACGATTCCACTGGGATCAATCCGGCCTTCGTCAAAATTATTTTTAAGAAGTCTAGCCGCAGTCTCTATGGCAACTGCAAGATTTGGATCAAAAGGACCGACAATGAAAGCCGTATTGATAACGTGCAGCCAGTCAAAACCGCGCCCCACAGCCAGCACCCACTCCTTATGTTCAGATTCCTCAATGGGTCTGTTTGAAGCGCGGATCTCTGCAATATGTCTGATATTCCCCCGAACCAATGGTGTCAGATCTCGAATAACCCTTTCCGGCATTGATGAATAAAGTAAGCGAAGCATTTCTTCCACTTCGAGTTGAGAAGTTTCTTTTGTATTAGCCAAATCAATGGAACGATCATTTTCACCATGCAATATTAAAGCATCAAGATCAGTTTCAATTCCACAAACAATGGACACTACCGCACCTTTACCATAAACGCGGTCAAATTGTTCCTTCAGTTTTATAGCTGCATTTCTGGCGGCATCCGTCTCATAATGAAACCCTCTACAGCCACGGTGAGTATCCCCACGGGCGAAGTGATAAGTTACAAAAACCAGGCAGTACCTGCCGCGACTTATCGAATACTCCACCCATTGATTCATAGCTGCCTGGAAAAAAGGCCAACCCAAATCAAAGATCCCTCCCAGATTACGGAAAGGCTGAATGATTCCGAGTGCAGTTTGTGTCATGACCGGCAGATGCAGCCTGCCATCCATGCATTTAAGTGCCGCTATCTCGGTTGGATGCTCGCCTCTATACCTGCGACGCTCCGTGGCCAAGTCCATGAAAGCTTGGGAGTGTCTTGCATTCAAATCTAGTAAGTAATCGATCCCGGTATTTAAATTATTCATTTTTAGTCTCTAATATTGTTTTATTTGTAAAAAATTAAGGGGCTTTAGTGGATAATCGCGACAACCAAGCCTCAGATGCTATTTGATTGAAATTAAGTATGATATCCGGAAAAAAACCAAACATCAAAATTAACAAAGCCGGGACACATAGTATAACCAATTCGCGCGACTTTAAGTCATGCGTCTGATGAGCATTGACTTGTGAGATGGGACCCAGAAAAGCACGACGGGAAAAAGACAGCATATAAGCGGCACCAAGTATCGCACTTGCTAGAGCGGCAATTCCCAAAGCGATATCGGCAGTTAATGCGCCGATAATCATCAATAATTCTGCAGGAAATCCACTGGTTCCTGGTACTCCTATACTCGCTAGCGCAAACAAGAAATAAAAACAGGTCAGCTGTGGCATCACTTTGGCAAGGCCACCTAGATGAATAGCATCCGTACTACCCAGCCGATGTTGCATGAATCCTGCGATCAACATCAGCACACTGGCAATTAGTGTAAAGTTGAGTAATTGGAAAATCGCGCCCTGAAGTCCTTGCATATTCAGTGAAGCAATTCCGACAATTACCAATCCAACATGGCTCACACTGGCATAGGCCAGTAACCGACGCAAATTAGTCTGCTGCAACGCAATCAGCGCGCCATAAATAAGTGTAGCGGCACCAAAAATACTTAATATCCAGCTAAATTCGACAGCTGCAATAGGTGCAAGGGGCAAGGTAAAACGCAGGATACCGTAAACACCCAGTTTCAGACCCACCAATATTGCGACGACATGGGCTGGGCCTTCCATAGCGACTGTAGGCAGCCAGGTATGAAATGGAACTAACGGCGCTTTGACAGCAAAACCGAATAATAACAAAATAAAAATCAGTGTTTGCTGATTATCTGGAAGTGGTATCTCTAATAAAATTGGCAGGCTGAAAGACAAATCCTGAGGTATGTCGCCACCCATTTGAAAAGCATGATTGGCCGCCAGGAGGGTAATAGCGAGTAGTAGTGCCACGCCTCCGGTTAACATGAATAATGTATATTTCATCGCTGCGTCGCGCCGCTGCGATCCAATGCCCCATAGGCCGATCAGAAAGAAGAAAGGGGGTAATGTCAGTTCCCAGAATAAAAAGAACAACACCATATCCAATGAACAAAATACTCCTATAGTCACACCTTGCAGTGCCAGTAATAATGCAAAATGAAAACGAGGATTATGTTGTACTGAATTCCATGAAGCGAGAATCGCCATTAACGTCAATAGTGCTGATAATGGCAGAAATAATATTGAGATGCCATCGACACCAATCAAATATTCAATATTAAGCTGCGGAATCCAGTCGTATTGCTCTATCAGCTGAAAACCACCTTCAGATGCATCAAATAAATATACTGCAAAAAGTGTCAAAAGTAATTCCAAACCAGCAAACAATAGTGTAATCAGCTTGGCTAGGTTAGTGTCTTGCGTAGCTCCAACTACAATCGCTCCCAATAAAGGAAGGAAGATAATAAGACTTAGCAGTGGAAAAGCGGCTTCACTCATTCTAGTTGTCCTTGGCATTAATAATTGGCATGGCCTTTGTATCGGAATGCTGCATATCAGATGGAGTCGAATGCAACTCCTTTATGGAAATTACGCTCTGGTCGATAACCTGTAGCCAGGGTGATGTATGAAAACCAATACCAATAAGTAATGAGCATATTACCGCAGCAATAATTCTTTCATTTCCAGGTGAAGGGAGTGTGCTTGCATTTGGGGAATATTTAAAAGGCCCCTGAAAACGAACCGGCGTCGCAATAAATATCTGCTGAAAAGCACGCAGCAATAATGCTGCCGCCATAACGTTACCGATTAGTATTGCAATAGAAACAAGCCAACCATGTCCTTTGATCGTGCCTTCGATCAGCAGGTGAATCCCATCAAACCCTGGGGTACCCGGCATGGCCATAGTACTTAATGCACAGATTACAAATAAAACGGCTACCGCAGAATTCGCGTCAAACATACCACCCAGACGAGGAATCATGGCGGTATGTGTCCGTTTATAGATCATACCGATACCCAATAACATACCGGCAGTTGCCAGTCCAAAAGCTATCGAGAGCAGAATACTGCCTTCCAACCCGAAAGTATTAAAGTCAAAAATACCAATGACCAACATTCCCGTTTGACTAATGACCGCAAAAGCTAACAAGCGGCGGATATTAATCTGCATTAATGCTAGCAAGGCACCATAAAATATCCCACACAATCCGAATATCAACACTAACCATGCCCATTGTTCTGCAACTTCCGGAAGTAGGGGCATTATGAATCGAATGACTGCATAAACGCCAAGTTTCAAGCCAACTAAAAAGATTCCTACGCTGGCAATAGTGCCTTGTTCTGCCAGGACGGGTAACCATCCATGAAATGGAAATAATGGCATTCGAATAGCAAAGCCAAAAAACAGAAGGAAAAAAATCAGGGTGGCATATTCCAGCGAGGCATCACTTTGTTTAAGAGCTGGCCAGTCAAAAGTTAATATATCGCCTGTGCCCATAACGCCAAACCCGAGCATTAAAAAACCTACCAGAACCATAAATAAGCCACTACCCCAGTGTTGCAATAATAGTGCAACGACCCACCGCCGATTTTGTCCAGAACCGGCACGAATCGTCATTATGACGACGGGTATCAATTCCAGCAGGCATACAAACCAGAATTGCAATGCATTCATGGCAGAAAAAGCAGCAATTAATATTGCACCATATCCAAGTATGCAAGCAATCTGTATCTGGTCTGATGAACGTCTGCTAGTTAATGTATAAATCAGTGCCAAAAGCATCAGGATGGCGGTCAATGGTATAAATAAAATACTGGCACCATCAACTCCGACAGTATAGGTAAAACTAATATTCTGTAATTGCTCGTATAATTGAATACCCGGTCGATCAGCATCGAAAACCAGTAGAAGATAAATGCTCAGTAAAATTGTTAGTATCGTTCCAATGAAACCTATACGTAAAGCCACGATTGGCGAAGGTGACAATAATACAATCACCATTGCCACCAATGGAACCAGCATCATTGTTGTTAGTAACGGAAACGCTGCTGTTTCCGACCATAGGGTAATATTTACAATATCCATCAAATCCTCAAATTGAAGACGCAATCAGTAATACCACGAAAACAAATAAAACGAGATAGCGTGGTTTGAGTATTAGCTTTTCAAATGTATTCGCGGCATGTCCGAGCTGGCGCCCAACATCCACCATTTCCATACCGATGCCACGTAGAACCAGGCGTTCTTCAAACCAACTCATGGCAGCTGCCATCCTCTCCAGAAGTTTACCGGCAATCCCTTTGCCACGGCCCAGTTTATTAAGGTCATGATTTGGTTGTGAAATCAATGTTTTTTGTTCTAGTTGAGCCAGCGATGAGATAGCATTATTGGGAGAGGTAGGTGAACCAATGGCAGGGTCAATGAAATGACTATCAAAATAGTCCAAGTCACGACCTAGCCCAATAACAGGCCTAACCAATATCCTGTCCGTAATTGGATCCAGCCAAAAGCGTTGCAACGATGCGATATACATCCAACGGAGTTGAGCTAATTCACGCGCAACGGGTTTCATTGGATTGCCGTGTACATAATGTAATAGTGATGGTGCAGTCAGAACCTGATAGCCCCTAACGATGGCATGTGCACAGAGATGCCAGCTGGCCAGTTCCCAGAAGCCTAATCCACAAGCAAGAAACATCAAGCCTAGCTGTCCAGAAATAGCAAAACTTATCGAACTCTTTACATCAGTCTGGGTTAATCCAACGATAAAACTATAAATTGCAGTAGACAAACCAACAATCACTAACAGACCCATGACAAATGGTGCCCGTTCAATAATTGGTTGAAGCAAAATAATAAGAAATACTCCGGCATGAACCATTACTGAACCATAAAACACAGCGCTTGAGGGTGTGGGCCCTTCCATCGCCCTGGCAAGCCAAGGCGTAAATGGCAACTGCACGGATTTCGCAAATGCAGCAGTGACAAAGCATAAAGCAATGGCTGTTGTCGTGGATGTGGTTAGTCGATCAACCGCAGCATTCAAGTCAGACCAGTCTACGGTGCCGACATAAAAAAATGTCAACCCTATTCCCAGTATAAAACCTGCATCACCAACTCGATTGGTAACAAAAACACGGGTTGCATTAATAACGGCAACGGGTCGGTCATAGGCAAATGAGATTAAGAAATAGGAACATAATCCGGCAATTTCCCACCCAATAAAAGTTCCAACAATATTGTTGGACAAAACCAGCAATAACATTGCGGAAGAGAATAGGCTGAGGATAAAAAAGAATCGATGGAATCCAATTTCTTTGTGTATATAGTTAATTGAGAAACGAGTTATAACAACCAGAAGCACTGAAAATAAAGCAACGACTACGACATTAAATCCTGTAGTAATAAAATTCAATTTAATCAGCAAGGTATCACTGCTTAACCATTTTCCAACAATGTAATGCCCCGTATTTTTATTCAAAAGATCAGAAATTAACAAACCCAAAGCCAGTAAGCACGATAAGGAAATAGCGATATTAGCAATACCAGAAGTAGTTCGTTCTCCTGCTTCACCATTAGTTTGATTAAATAAATGACTCAATCCAATAATCGCTGCAGCAAGGAGCGGGAATAGTGGAATTAATACAGCTAGAAAATCCATTTTTAGGCTTCCGTTAAATTAGGTTGCTTAATCAAAACCGGGGGTAAAGGCATGTTTTTATCTTGATAATATTCCATTGAATTACCAAAAACTGGTAGCTCTCTCGGATCTGCTTGCCATGGCACAAAACCAATTCCACGCTCAAATACTGAAATTTCTCCACTATCGGGATCTATCGCACTGACTAATATCCACCCGCCCCCTATCAATTCACGCAAGCTTTCCTGACGTTCATAAATTTGTCCCAGGACTGTAGTACTGGCTTCAACCAGAACTTGCAAACGAATAGGTTCGTGTATCTCAACCATTTGTTTTGGCAATCCAGTGCGCAAATCGCTGCTGGCGCCTTCCATTACACCAAAAAGACCTGTGATATTATGTGGAATTTTTGTACCACAACCGAAACGCTCGTTGTTAATAGTCGAAAAGTAATATTCCAAGTTAATACCCGCGCCAACAGGGCCAACTGTTAACAAAACATTTTCAAGTAGCTTCCCTTCAGGATCCTGAGTTGGGTCATATGAAATAAGAAAAGCGCGTCTGTCCAGAAATATTCCTTGAGAGATAGAGCGACGTCCAATAATTGCAGATGCATTGGTCGCATGCCCATATTCAGGACGAACCTGACTTAAATCATTAGAACGGAGATGTGCATGATATATTCCTGCTGCTGGTGTTTTAGGGTTATTGGCAGAACTAAAACGTCGACAACGTTCATGCGCAGAAACATCCCTTGACTTAATGACATCTATTCGAAATATTTCAAAATTTGATTGTAAATTTTGAGGAATATCTTCTGTATCATACCAAGTGATGACGTCACTACAGGTATCGTGTTCAGCACCAACAAACCAAGTATCTTCTGGAACAAGAATATTATTTTGCGCTAATAGCTTCCTTATTTCAGGACGATTGGCCATGGCAGCAAATAAACGCGCATTGGGGCCGCCGCGTTTTCCACTACAGGCGCCACAATCATGTGCAGCTTCATGAGGATTGTTTTGACTGGTTGAACCATGGGCCATTAAGCAAACTATTGGTGCAAAACCATAAGTTAATCCAGTGCTGCGCATGAAACCAGTAAGTCGAGCGGCTTGCTCATTGTCGGTGAATCCTAATTGCGGATTCTCAGGTGTTGCAGCAGTTTCAATAGTATTAGGTGCTATGAATAAAAGTTCAGTTGGCACATCTTTTTCAATACTATCTTTAAGCGAATTATTAAATGCCAAGAGGTATTTTGGTAAGAAAGTTCTACTTAATAAACCAATCAAAACTATGGGGGCTAAAGCATCAATAACAGCATGTGAAATAAGAAGACTACGACGCAATGATTGATTCATCAGATAAGCAAGTTTTCTGTAAAGACCACGTCCTTTATTATGTTCTTGCAGTGTTTTTTCTGTTCCTTTCCTTGGAATCTCATCAATATTATGTGCAGGAGTTACGACAATAGGACATAGTGCTGCTCTATGTGTATCATCCAGCCCCTTATAATTTATTGGTATGCCGAAAAAACCAGCAGCCCCTAATGTCTCAATCGCAGGATTAATTTCCTCCAGTTGGCGACGAATGCTTTCTTCACGCTCATCAATACAAAATACTATCTGTGCTTCAGGTCGTTGGTCACGTTTAGCCCAACGGCCACGATTAAGATTTGCGCGTATCGCTTGAAAAAAGTCTTCCCTGTAATGGTATTCATAAGCATAGAGCCAGACTTTACTACGTTCAGGAGCTGTAAATTCATTCAGTATTGTCAGCATATTTAATAAATCATTTTGCCGCATACCTTGTATTTGTTTTGCATTCAATCCAAGATGTTGACATAAACGAAACAGTCGCCAACCGCTATTGAATACACTATGATCATTACTGTTCTCAGCCATTGGGCTGAACTGCCACGTCCACATTAAATCAGCAAGTTCTTGCCATTCGGATTGTTTGTGTCGTTCAGAGCCCGCACGGAGGAGAAGATCTTTAGCCAAGTACGTAAGGTACTCCGGCAATTCACCCTGATACAATTGCTTGCGTACCATAAATTCTGAAAGATTTTTTCGGAAATAATATTGCAGGGTTCCTAATTTTGCTTCAATTTTCCAATTTTCCTGACATGCTTGATTAAGCCATAATCTATCCAGTGTTAAGCGAATAGCCAGATAGTCCGCCAAGTGCAAATCGGCATTATTTTCAGTATGATATCTCGGATGATGCTGCCGCCAGTTGATTAACCCAGACCATCCAGGTAATTCAAGCGCGAGCCGACGCAAATAGCCTTCCCACTTTTCCTCAGGTATTTCCAGCTTGGTTAGTTGCATGATGATGCAGTCAACCGCATCTTCAGGTATTTCGGTAATGATTTGTTGCCAGCCTGGCAAATCATGCAAAAAAGAGTTTGCGTCATATTGTACCGTTGACCGCCAAGCCAAATATAGCCCGAACTCACTGCGGTTAGGTAATTGCCAAGCGGCAACACCTTCATCCATTACCGACGCACAGATGCGTATCAGTTGGGGGCGAATAGAAACAAGAATGTCTATCCCGCTCAACGCCATTACAAAACCACGAAGCGTTATAGTGTCGCCAATTTCATTTAGCATTTCATCCAGCTTGTTATTCGCTGTTTGACGCACTTTCTGATGAATATTACTACTTGGATTATTGGAGCGTATTTTTTCCAACCAAACTTCAGCCTGATCTTTCGATAGATCAAGCATGTTTTCGGGATGTAATATCGATTGCTCCAATTTCAGTTTGCTTAAGATGATTTCCCAAAGTGATTGGATCGCATTTGTTTCTTTAGTAGTATCATCTCCCAACATTTGGTTGCGTACCTGACCGGGAACATCTGTTTGAAATTTATCTAGTGCATTTAGCTCTTCTATCTGCCATTTCAATTGACTAGTAGTAATTGCACCAAGCTCATACAACAGCGCAACAAGATAAATATCTTTCCGTGTAATGTTTAAACCATTTGATTGATAGACTACTCGATCCGAGTGTAATTCTGGATCATGCACAAGGGCTGCTAACAAATCATCATTATTAATTCGCCCTTGCTGAAATAAATTCCGATTTTGTGACTCAGGCAAGTAGCCGTATATACCCGTCAATTCTTCAAATTCTGCCAATGCTTTCTCAAATGGGAGATGCTGAAAACCATGAATGGTATTGTGATGGACAAATTCATGTATTGGGCCCTGCCCCGGCAGAACATGATCCAGATGATTCAATGCCGCAATAATTTGTCCACGCTTATCGAGGGATAAAGAAGTTTCGTGCATGGCTAATCCTATTGAATACGTTGACTGACAATGTCATACATCTGATTTATGGTTGCTGCTGACAAATCGATCAGTAACGAAGGCCATAAACCAAACAGCACAATACTTGCAACCAAAATACTGGCGGCCAGTAACTCGGGCGTTCGTAAATCTTCAATCTCACGCATTTGCGCTTTAACTGGTCCCGTGAATAGCATCCCAATCGTTCGCATCGCATAGGCGGAACTAATCACTATGCTCAAACCAAGAAATACCATCATGAAACCCCATTGCTGAAAACCGCCAACAAATGCATGAAGTTCAGCAAAGAATCCAACTGTTCCAGGTAGGCCCATTGCTGCAAATAAAGTGATTGTCATGAATAAAGCAAAGCGTGGCATGACTTGAACTAACGAGCTGTAATCCAGGATATTACGGGTATGCGTCCGTTCATAAAGTAATCCAACCAGTAAAAACAATGCGCCCGCAATTAATCCATGAGCCGTCATTTGTAAAACGGCACCCATAAACCCGGTTAGGTTCAAGGTAGCTATATCTAACAGTACTATCCCCATGTGGCTAACAGAAGAATAAGCCACCATGGCTTTAAGATCGGTTTGTCGCCAGGCCAGCAAACCACCATAAATCATGCCAAGTAATGCCAGAAAAGCAAGGACTGGTTGCAACACTTGTGCAGCTTCCGGAAGCATGACGACCGCTCTTATCAATCCATAGGCACCCATTTTCAACAAGATGCCGGATAATAAAATACTGATCGGACTTGGTGCCTCAACGTGTGCCAGTGGTAGCCAACCATGTAATGGAAAGATCGGCATCTTGACACCAAAGCCGATCAAGAATCCTATTAATACCCAGACTTGTTCATCTTTTGGCATACTTTGCGCGGCCACACTCATGGATGACATCAATGTGCCACCGTGTGGCGGCATGTACTGACTGATCGCAAACAAGCTGATCAACATAAAAATTGAACCGCCCATGGTGTAGAGTACAAAGTTAAGACTTGCCACATGCCGTCGCGTACCACCCCAACGACTAATAAGAAAGAATAATGGCGCCAAGGTCACTTCCCAGAAAATATAAAATAATGACCAATCCTGGGAAAGAAACACCCCCAGCATACCAAATTCCAGTAACAGGACGCTGATGTGATAGCCCTTGATATTTTTGGAAATATTGAAAGAAGCAAGTAATGCAATCGAAGTCAGTAAGGTTGCCAAAACCAACATGGGTAATGACAAACCATCAATACCTAACGCAAAGAAAGTCCCCAGCTTTGGATTGAGTATAAACTGCTGTTCAAACTGCATTCCACTGTCATGTAAGTTATAAATAGCAGCCAGCCAGCAACTCATTAAAAAAGCGATCGTTGCAAACAGGTTTGCGATGAAACGTATCTGGCTGGTATTCTGATGTGGTGTCAACGCCAGGAATAAAATGCCTACCGCAGGCGTCCAAAGTAATATACTGAGTATCCCCATCGAATGATTTACCTTTTTACTAGATGCATTTGCGTGGTTATAGAAACCTGGGGAATTAATTTGTCAGGCATTTTGTATCTAAATTTGAATTGAATGTTATTTTATAAAAATTACCGACCGATTATCATCCCGACAAGCTAATCGGTTTAAGCAACCAATGCAGACAGAAATTTGGAACGATCCTCAAATCTTTCACGCTATTGTGTTAAACCAGTCAGTTTAAAAGTCCCTCACTTATTATTGGGGACGAACCAAAAGAATAGAGGCTTCAACCTTGGCGATAAGCTGTTCAGCGACCGAACCCACAACAAAACGCTCCAGGCCACGTCGATTAGCCGTTCCTACAACTAATAGATCGGCTCCCCATTCATTGACAGCAGCGGCAATAGAATCTGAAGTAGCCGTACCCGTGCCAGTCAAACCGAATTCATCCTCAGCCTGCAATAAACGGGTTTCTATCGACAGCGCATTGACTGAAGATTCGGCACGTTTCAGCAGGTCAGCTCCAGCCTGTTTATCGGCAATGTCATCGCTAGTGACTGCATGAACAATGCATAGCGCTGCATTATAAGAATGGGCAATATTCTCTGCTTTCTCCAGTGCGTCCTGGGCTGTCTCGCTATCATCAATAGCCACCATGATTTTTTTGTACATTTTGCGACTCCTTCCTGATCTTATGTTTTTTGTTAGAGGGCAGACCTGACGCCTGCCTGCCCCCAGACTAATAACTTATTGTAAATTACTGCTATCTTTTTTAAGGTTATCAAAGTACCTTTTGATAACGGCTCTTCCAGGCATTTGGTCATGCTTGGTATAAACCAGAAAATGTACAATCGCATGTACTGCCATCGCAATCAATAACCCTTCAAAGATCCCAACTTTATAGACCAAACCACCGCAGATAAGCGCGAGCATCAGGGCATAAGGGC
>JAUXRH010000128.1 GCA_030682075.1 Nitrosomonas sp. | reverse complement strand
GAGCGGGGCGCCCGAAAGCATCAGCGCGCGCGCGCGATCGACCTCGAAGCGCAGCAGAGATCGGAAGTCGGCGCTGGCGACACGGCGATGAAGCGCCGCCTCATCGACGCCGAAGCGCGCCAGGTCATCCTGCGGCAGGTAGATGCGGCCGGTTTCGCCCTTGGCGATATCGATACCGACATCCTGCCAGTGGTTGATCAACTGCAGCGCCGAGCAGATGGCGTCGGAGCGCGACAGGTTCTGCGTCGTGGCCTGGCCGAACAGGTGCAGCAGCAGACGGCCGACCGGATCGGCGGAACGGCGGCAGTAGTCCATCAGTTCGGCAAAGTCGGCATAGCGTTGCTTGACCACGTCCTGCGGGAAGGCGTCGAGCAGGTCTCGAAACAGTTGCAGCGGCAGGCTGTAATGCGCGATCACCGGCCGCAGACGGACGAACACCGGATGCTGTGTCGGTTCGCCGCGTTCGATTGCGTCGAGTTCCGCCTGATACCCGGCCAGCAGCGCGCTGCGCTGTCCGGGCGACAGATCGCCTTCGTCGGCGAAGTCGTCGGCGCTGCGGGCGAAGCCATAGATCGCCGCGACCGGCTCGCGCAGGGGCGCCGGCAGCAGAATCGAGGCAACCGGGAAGTTTTCGTAGTGTTCGACGGCCATGATGCGGCAGGAGTATAGCTACAGAGCTTTCCGCGCATGCGGCTTTCCATCGGGACGAAGCGTCCGGGGGCCTCGCTGCCGGCTCGGCGCAAGCCGGAAAGAAATGGCGAAAGCAGGTAAAATTCACAATCCACGTCGTGTTGCGCGGCCATGCATCGCCGGCCGCTTGCGACATGCGCCCAGGTGGCGGAATTGGTAGACGCACCAGATTTAGGTTCTGGCGCCGAGAGGTGTGGGGGTTCGAGTCCCCCCTTTCGCACCATTGATCAGATAGTGCGACAACTTTATATTAAACCTGAAAATATTTGGATTTGGGTTGTTGTATATTTAGTAGCCGCATAATTAATGTTATTAATTAGTCAGGAAGTTTAATGCAATCAAAAGTAGAAGACCTTAGTGCACTAGAACGCCGCTTTGATATTTCAATTCCTAAGGAGAAAGTCGAGGAGGAAGTGGGAATTCGTCTTAAGCGTTTGGCTAAGACGGTTAAGATCCATGGTTTTCGTCCAGGCAAAGTGCCACTAAAAATCATGGCACAGCAATATGGCCCGCAGGTTGAACAAGATGTGCTGAGCAATATGCTGCAGGAAAGCTTTAATGGAATGGTGAAAGAAAAGGGTTTTCATATTGCAGGCTATCCACGTTTTGAAGATAAAGCGGATGGAGACGATCATCATTATGAATTTAGTGCGATATTTGAAATTTACCCTGAAATAATACTGGGTGATATCAGTCAGGAAAGTGTTGAGCAGCCAGTTGTAGAAGTTAATGCTGATGATGTTGACAAAACACTTGAAATTCTACGCAAGCAACGTACGCAATATAAATCAGTAGACCGTGCAGTTGTACCTGGAGATCAGGTAAATATAAACTATCGAGGTCTTGTCGATGGCGCTGAATTTGAGGGTGGCAAAGCGGAAGCTATTACCTTGATCATTGGTGATGGAAAGTTTCTGAAGCATTTTGAAGAATCAATTGTCGGGATGAATAAGGGGCAAAACAAGTCTTTCGAAGTTGTTTTTCCAGAAGATTATCATGGTAAAGAAATAGCTGGAAAAGTTGTCACGTTTGAGGTGATACTCAATAGTGTAGAAGAGCCAAAACTGCCGGAATTAGATGCTGAATTTGCTAAGTCATTAGGCCTTGTTGACGGTGATACAAAAAAAATGCGTGAGGAGATTCAAGCAAATCTTGAAATGGAAGTGTCAAAACGAATAAAATCAAAATTGAAAGATCAAGTTATGCAGTCTTTGCTTGATACAACCAGAATTGAAGCGCCGAGAGCCTTGGTGGGTCAGGAAATTAAGCGTTTAATACAAGAAGCGCGTCAAAGTTTTGAGCATCGCGGAATGAAGTTTGATGACACAAAGATTTCGCCTGATTTATTTCTCAATAAAGCAGATTATCGGGTTAAATTGGGATTGATTTTAGCAGAGGTAGTGAAAACCCATAATCTTAAAGCTCAGCCTGAACAGGTTCGTAAAATAATTGAGAATTCAGCTCAAAGTTATGATAATCCTGAAGAAGTTATTAAGTGGCATTATTCCTCAGCTGAACATCTTAAAGAAGCTGAATCAGTGGTGCTGGAAGATAATGTGGTGACGTGGGTGCTGCAGCAAGTCAAAGTAGTCAACAAAGCAACAACATTTGATCAATTGATGGGGATATCCTGATATGGTGCAGTATATAAACCAAATGTCACAAAATTCTGAACCTATGAGTATAGGCATGATTCCGATGGTAATTGAAACCAGCGGACGGGGTGAACGTGCGTATGATATCTATTCCCGGTTACTTAAAGAACGCGTTATTTTCTTGGTAGGGCCAGTTACCGAGACTTCTGCAAATCTGATTGTTGCACAGTTTCTATTTTTAGAGTCGGAGAATTCAGATAAAGATATTCATCTCTATATAAATTCTCCGGGTGGATCAGTATCTGCCGGGTTGGCAATTTACGATACGATGCAGTATATCAAGCCTGAAGTTAGTACTTTATGTATTGGTCAAGCCGCGAGTATGGGGGCATTATTGTTGACAGCAGGTTCAAAGGGAAAACGGTTCTGCCTCCCCAATTCACGTGTAATGATTCATCAGCCATTGGGTGGATTTCAAGGACAAGCTTCTGATATTGCCATACACGCTAAAGAGATTCTATATTTAAAAGACCGATTGAATGAAATTATGGCAAAGCATACCGGAAAAACTAAGCAGGTAGTCGAAGAGGATACGGATAGAGATAATTTTCTTAGTGCAGAAGAGTCGGTCAAATATGGTTTGATAGATACAGTTCTAGCCAGCAGAACTGAAGGTTCAAAGTGAGGTCAGAGTAATAGATGCAAAGAAAAACTTTTATTGTCAATCAGTTGGTTAAAACAACCGGCTTTAGCCGGTGAATTTGACTTAAGGGCATCTCTAAAAATTCAAGTTTCCAGGCAAGACAAGGCGCGAGAAAAAAATTTGAGCGCAGCATATGGTTGATATGCAAGAGAAAATTTTTTATGAGCAACGCCGTATTGCGACGAAACGGGGTAAGCAGGCAAGCCGCAAAGCGGCTGCTCGCAAAATTGGATTTTTAGAGGCGCCCTTAAATGTTTTGAATCATGCGTGTTTAGGAGGGGGCGGTTTTGACGATTTTAATCGTCAGCATTCCAACTGTGCGCTGACCCACCAGCTTGGAGCTGGTGGTAGTTTAGTTTCTAATTCCAAATTTACCTATTTAACTTAGGATAAAAATATGTCGGACAAAGATGGTGGTGAGAAACTACTTTACTGTTCTTTTTGTGGCAAGAGTCAGCATGAGGTTAGAAAGCTTATTGCCGGCCCTTCGGTTTTTATTTGTGATGAGTGTATCGAGCTTTGTAACGATATAATCCGTGAGGAAATGCAGGGTGATGAGGCAACCAAACTAGTCAAATCAAGTTTACCTGTACCACACGAAATATGCCAGTCACTTAATCAATACGTAATTGGACAAGAGTCAGCTAAGAAGATCCTGTCGGTTGCTGTATATAATCATTATAAGCGCCTAAAGCATTTAGCCAAACCTGATGCTTCCGATAATATTGAATTAGCTAAAAGTAATATTTTACTTATTGGTCCAACTGGCTCAGGTAAGACACTCCTGGCGCAAACACTAGCACGGCTTCTGGATGTGCCATTTATTATGGCCGATGCTACGACCTTGACTGAAGCAGGTTATGTTGGTGAAGATGTAGAGAATATTATTCAGAAATTATTGCAGAAATGCAATTATGATGCAGAAAAAGCGCAACGTGGAATTGTTTATATTGACGAGATAGACAAGGTTTCACGTAAATCTGACAACCCATCCATTACGCGAGATGTTTCAGGCGAAGGTGTTCAGCAGGCGTTATTAAAATTAATTGAGGGAACAATCGCCTTAGTCCCACCACAAGGGGGGCGTAAGCATCCTAATCAAGAATTTGTTCAGGTTGACACGACAAATATTCTATTTATATGTGGTGGTGCATTCGACGGCATTGATAAAGTCATAAGAGCACGTTCAGAAAAAGGTGGAATTGGCTTTGGAGCGGATGTAAAAAGTATTAATAATCAGAAAGATATTAGCAAGGTTTTGCAGGATATAGAGCCTGAAGATTTAATTAAATTCGGTTTAATTCCAGAATTTGTTGGGCGATTACCCGTTGTTGCAACATTAGACGAACTAAATGAATCTGCTTTAATTCAAATATTGACTGAACCAAAGAACGCGCTCGTTAAGCAATACTGGAAAATGTTTAACATGGAAGGTGGTGTCGAGCTGGAATTCCGTGAACAAGCACTTACCGCTATTGCTAAAAAGGCCTTGTTACGCAAAACAGGAGCGCGTGGGTTACGTTCAATTCTGGAAGAAACATTGCTGGATATTATGTACGACTTGCCATCTTTAGAGAATGTTACTAAGGTAGTTATTGATCATGGCGCTGTTAATGATGATATTAAGCCAATTTTGATTTATTCAGACAAACCAAAGATTGCCAAACGCTCTACATAATATATTTTATAACTGGATCCCGATACTCGTTCTGTCTTGAATTTATTTTAAGTAACCACATAACAATTCTAACGAGCATTTTATAAATGAGTAAATATGACCCCTCAGACTAAAGATTCCGAACAGTTAGTTTTGCCGCTGTTGCCGCTGCGCGATGTAGTAGTATTCCCTCATATGGTGATTCCATTATTCGTAGGGCGTCCAAAATCAATAAAAGCATTGGAAATTGCGATGGAATCGAGTAAAAGTATTTTACTCGTTGCACAGAAATTTGCGGCTAAGGATGAACCAACACCTGATGATCTATACAGTGTATGTAGTGTTGCCAGCTTACTGCAAATGCTTAAGTTGCCAGATGGCACAGTTAAAGTTCTGGTTGAAGGTAATCATCGTGCGCAAATACAGGAGTTAATAGATTCTGGCACACATTTCTCTGGAAGAGCGCTGCAAATTTCTTTAGACAATATTGATAATCCTGAAATTGAGGCAATGCGACGTGCGATATTGACGCAATTTGATCAATATATAAAGCTTAACAAGAAAATTCCACCTGAAATTATTACTTCTCTAGGTGGAATAGATGAGGCCGGGCGTCTAGCTGACACAATCGCTGCTTATTTGCCTTTGAAACTTGATCAAAAGCAGGAAATATTGGAGATCTTTGATGTACAGAAACGTTTAGAACATCTGCTGGGATTGTTAGAAACCGAGTTGGATATACTCCAGGTAGAAAAGCGCATCCGTGGGAGAGTTAAGCGCCAAATGGAGAAAAGTCAGCGTGATTATTACCTCAATGAACAAGTAAAAGCAATTCAAAAAGAATTGGGTGAAGGTGAAGATGGCGCAGATATAGAAGAAATTGAGAAGAAAATAAAATCTGCTCAGATGCCGGAAGAAGCGCATACAAAAGCTGAATCCGAACTCAAGAAACTACGTTTGATGTCTCCAATGTCAGCTGAAGCAACAGTAGTCAGAAATTACATTGACGTTATGGTTTCATTACCTTGGAAGAAAAAAAGCAAAATACGTAGTAGCCTTGCAGCGGCTGAAGCAGTACTTGAAAAGGATCATTACGGTTTAGAAAAAGTTAAAGAGCGGATTATCGAGTATCTGGCAGTTCAGCAGCGTGTTGGCAAGATGAAAGCACCAATTCTTTGTTTGGTGGGGCCTCCTGGCGTAGGCAAAACATCATTAGGTCAGTCCATTGCTCATGCGACAAACAGGAAATTTGTACGTATGTCGTTAGGTGGTGTGCGTGATGAATCAGAAATACGTGGGCACCGACGTACTTATATTGGATCTATGCCTGGTAAGATACTGCAGAATATGGCGAAAGCGAGTGTGAAAAACCCATTATTTCTACTTGATGAAGTGGATAAAATGGGCATGGATTTTCGTGGCGATCCATCTTCAGCGTTACTGGAAGTACTTGATCCGGAGCAGAATGAATCTTTTGTCGACCATTATCTTGAGGTTGAATATGACCTCTCGGATGTGATGTTTGTCGCGACAGCAAATACATTAAATATACCGCCGGCTTTATTGGATCGTATGGAAGTAATTCGCTTATCTGGCTATACCGAGGATGAAAAAGTGAATATAGCCACACGTTATCTATTGCCTAAGCAGATGAAAAACCACGGTCTGAAAGCGAGTGAATTAATTGTATCAGAGCCTGCCATACGTGATATTGCACGTTATTACACAAGAGAAGCTGGCGTACGTGCGATGGAGAGAGAAATCTCCAAAATTTGTCGAAAAATAGTAAAGGCGCTATTGCTTAAAGATGCAAAGGGCAAAATTACAGTTAATGCGCGTAATCTAGATAAATATTTGGGTGTGCGTCACTTTAGCTATGGAATAGCTGAAGAGAGAAATCAAGTTGGGCAAGTAACTGGCTTAGCTTGGACAGAGGTTGGCGGAGAATTGCTGTCAATCGAAGCAGTTGTCTTGCCAGGCAAAGGAAAGACCATTACAACAGGGAAGTTGGGTGAGGTAATGCAGGAGTCAATTCAAACTGCCTTGTCTGTAGTTAGGAGCCGTTCGAAGGTGCTGGGTATTTCAGAAGATTTTTATCAAAAAAATGATATACATATTCACTTGCCGGAAGGTGCAACACCTAAGGATGGCCCGAGTGCAGGGGTCGGTATTTGTGTTGCAATGGTTTCAGCATTAACAGGTATTCCTGTCCGCGCAACGGTTGCGATGACAGGTGAAATTACACTGCGAGGCGAAGTGTTGCCGATAGGTGGCCTTAAAGAAAAATTACTTGCAGCGCACCGTGGTGGAATTAAAAAGGTATTGATACCCGAAGAGAACGTTAAAGATCTTACAGAAATTCCAGAGAATGTTAAAAATAAATTGGATATTCATTCGGTTAAATGGATAGATCAAGTTCTAGAACAAACGCTGGAACATATGCCAGATGCTGATTCTGCATCTATCGCATCAAATTCATTACCGACTGTAACGAAGGACAATGCTACCGATACAATTATTAAACATTAGATTGTCGCTGGTGGATTCAGATTACCAACCGCAACATTAATATTCAACGCGAAATAAACCACATTTTGAGCGAAGAGGAATTTGGCTACCGAAAGCCACAAGATTGAAAGACAGTTGGATCAGGCTGGTTTCGTAATGAAGCCGAAACGGCTTGGTGACTTGAGTTTGCTTTACTCTGTTTCCCTTACTGCAAGTTGCGCACTTCCCCACGTGTGATTATGGTGGAATGCCGCACCTTTGGCGAGCAACGCCCAGATAATACGAGCGTTCTTATTTGCCAATGCAACAGCAGCAACATTCTTGTTGCGCCGCGCTATCAACTTGCGTCGCCAGCTATCTGGTTCAGATTTTTTCTCGGCAAAACGGATGATTGCTCATGCACCATGAATCAACAAGGTACGCAAATAAGCATCACCACGTTTGCTAATACCAGGTAGTGTCTGCTTGCCACCGCTCGAACGCTGTTTGGGCACTAATCCGAACCATGCCGAGAATTGTCTGCTATTCTTCAACTCCCTGGCATCTCCAACTGTTGCCACAATGGCACTCGCGGTGATCGGACCAATGCCGGGAATGGCCTCCAGTCTTTGGCTGGTTTCATTTTCCTTGTGCCACAGCTTGATCTGTAACCAGGAGCCTGTCGGACTTTGGAATCGTCGGCTGCAAATCGACCGCGCCGGCTCCTTTTTTGCCG
>JAUXRH010000122.1 GCA_030682075.1 Nitrosomonas sp. | reverse complement strand
TCTACTGCGCAAATGGGACAAGCGGTTCATATTACCCTGATTTTTCGTTGCATAGAATGACTATGCGCCTCAAAATCCGGCCAATCTGTCCTCGCTTTCCCACTTTGCTCGCTACGATCACTTAAGTCCGACAGACTCCTGGCCGATATCGACTGTTTCTTCATTGGCTTTCTTTATTCTGGAAACTTTCTATGATCAATAATGCGGCACCGACAACGATTGCAGCGTCAGCGACATTGAATGCGGGCCAATGATAGCTGCCAATGTAGAAATCCAGAAAATCTACGACGTGTCCCAGTGTGATACGATCCCACAGGTTTCCTAATGCGCCACCGAGTATCAAGCTGAGTGAAAGACAGAATAATTTCTGGGCTGCATACCTGTATAGCAGGTAAACAATGAATATCGAAGCACTCGCTGCAATGCCACTTAGAAACCATCGTTGCCATCCGGATGCTTCACTTAAGAAGCTGAATGCTGCGCCTGCATTGTATGTCAGTATTAAGTTAAAAAAACTGGTTAGGGGAATTTGCTGGCCATAAAACAGCGAAGACTCTACCCAGCGCTTGGTGAGTAAATCCAGTACCAGAATAACCAATGCGATAGCGAGACTTGTATGAAGCTTCATAGCGAGTAGGAATCCAGTGGTGAAGGTAGGTATTTAAGCATAATGCCGAGTCTCACCTGTTCCAAAAAGATTGGAAACGCACCGGCTGCATATTGATGGGTGATCAACGTCGCTACCGACATCCTGACGGTAGTGCCAGCAGCGTTCACACTTCTGCTGGATTGATGAGGCTACGGAAATACTCTCTTCTCGGGGATTATCAACGGGTACCAGATGAGCTTCAGAAGTAACAACAACAAAGCGTAAATCGTCTCCCAGTGAATTTAGCAGTGTAAAATTATCCCCGCAGGCGCGAATTTCTACCGTAGCCGCCAGTGACGAACCAATTTCTCCTTTGGCGCGTGAATCTTCCAGCTTCTTTTGTACTTGTGAACGGAGTTCACGTAGTCGAGTCCAGCGTTTTATCAGTATTTCAGCATCGGGTTGCGATGGAAACTTATGCCAGGTATGCAGTAACACACTGTCATCAATATCGCCGGTCAGGTGTTCCCATGCTTCTTCTGCAGTGAAACTCAGGATCGGCGCAAACAAACGTATCAGTGTATGTGCAACGTGGTGCAACAGACTTTGTGCCGAACGGCGTGGAATACCATCAGTGGCTGCGGTGTAAAGCCGGTCTTTTAAAATATCCAGATAAAAGCCACCTAAATCTTCTGAACAAAAGTTATGGAGCTTATGGACGGCTTGATGAAACTCATAACGTTCGTAATTTTGCGTTATGTTATCTTGTAGTGACGTGGTGAGCGCTAGCAGGTAGCGATCGATTTCCAGCCAGTTCTCTAATGGCACGGAATTTTTTTCCGCATCGAAATCCGCAATATTAGCGAGTAAAAAACGTAACGTGTTGCGAATACGCCGGTAACTCTCAACGACACGTTTCAGGATTTCATCTGAAATGAAAAGCTCTCCAGAGCAATCCGTAGAGGCAACCCATAAACGCAGAATGTCCGCACCTGAAGTGTCCATTATTTTCTGAGGAGCAATCACATTACCTTTGGATTTACTCATTTTATGACCCTTGCCATCAACCACAAAACCGTGTGTAAGCAGCGCTTCATAGGGGGCTTGACCATCAATTGCACAACCTGTCAGAAGTGAGGATTGAAACCAGCCGCGATGCTGATCTGAGCCTTCAAGATATAGGTCGGCGGGATAGCTGAGTTGGTCGTTGGATTTGAGAACCGTGTCGTGAGTGGTGCCAGAATCAAACCAAACATCCAGTGTGTCGGTCAGTTTCTTGTAATCTTTTGCTTCATTACCAAGTAATTCTGCTTCATCCAAAGCAAACCAGGCTTCAATTCCTTGTTGTTCAACTCTTTGTGCGACCTGCTCCAGCAATTGAAGGGTGTTTGGGTGCAAGTCTTCGGTTTCTTTATGTACAAAGAACGGGATGGGCACCCCCCAGTTGCGCTGTCGTGAGACACACCAGTCAGGTCGGTTTCTGATCATCGCTTCCAATCTGGCCTTTCCCCATGACGGATAAAAGGCTGTAGATTCAACTGATTTCTGAGCAAGATCGCGTAATGTCATTCCTTGCTGAGCGGTATTGGCTGAATTTTTTTGATTCATGCCGATAAACCATTGTGGTGTGGAGCGGAAAATAATGGGTGTTTTGTGTCGCCAGCAATGGGGATAGCTATGGTCTGTTGTTTTCAGGTGCAGGAGGTGTCCACTTGTTTTAAGTTGATCAATGATAGTATCATTTGCCTTCCACACAAACTGGCCTCCGACCAAGGGTGTATTTGGGAGAAATTTGCCATCGCCATTGACTGGGCTATCATTGGTTAAGCCGTATTGTTGACCAATAAAATAGTCATCTAACCCGTGAGCGGGTGCCGTATGTACCAAGCCTGTGCCCGCTTCCAGGGTTACATGCTTGCCACAGATAATGGTTACGTTTCGGTCTTCAAAAGGATGGTGCAGTGGGATGTTTTCCAGTGCTTCGCCCTTACAAGTGGCCAGTGTCTCACCAGATAATTCATAGCGTTCAAGACAGGTCTGTTTAAGCTCGGTTGCTAATATCAGTAAGCCACGTGGCGTTTGTACCAGCGAATATTCAAATTCAGGATGAACGCTGACCGCTTGATTTGCCGGCAGTGTCCATGGCGTTGTTGTCCAGATAACGGCGTATATTTTGGCACTGGCAGGTAAGGGAATGCCAAATATTCTGGCAAGTTGCAGCGTGATGTTGGTATTGGGTGATGAACCAGATTGTTTAACTTCAAAACCAACATCAATTGCTGGTGAA
This sequence comes from Nitrosomonas sp., assembly GCA_030682075.1. Lineage (GTDB taxonomy): Bacteria > Pseudomonadota > Gammaproteobacteria > Burkholderiales > Nitrosomonadaceae > Nitrosomonas. Next base: position 1,792 of record JAUXRH010000122.1, on the reverse strand, counting down.
GTTTTATCTTCGTATTCAACTTCCGCTTCAGCAAGCGCAGAGCCGCAATCGATACACCAGTTGACTGGTTTCTTCCCTTTGTAGAGGTAACCCGTTTGGTAAATCTTTCCAAGGGCACGGATAATTCCGGCTTCTGTTTGGTAATTCATGGTGAGATATGAATTATCCCAGTCAGCTAAAACGCCGAGCCGTATGAAATCAATTTTTTGTCGTTCTACTTGTACTCTCGCAAATTCACGGCAAAGTTCACGTACTTTATCGGCGGGCAGGTTCTTACCATATTTTTTTTCAATCTGGTGTTCAATAGGTAAACCATGACAATCCCAACCAGGAATATAAGGGGCATCAAAACCGGCCAATGTTTTACTCTTGATAATAATATCTTTAAGGATTTTATTGACGGCATGGCCAATATGAATGTCGCCATTCGCATAAGGGGGACCATCATGGAGTATAAACTTTGGGCGTTTTTTGCAAGCTGTGCGGATTTTTTGGTATAAATTCTTTTCTTGCCATGCTTCCAGCATGAGGGGTTCGCGCTTGGCAAGGTTGCCGCGCATTGGAAAGGTCGTGTCGGGTAGATTGAGGGTTTTCTTATAATCAGTCATGAAATATTTAGTTAAATTGTTTATTGCCGGTGGGATATATTTAATTATTCGATAGTGAGGTCAAAAAGTAGTTTCTGGCGTTTTCTACATCTTTTGCGATCTGTTGAGTAAGTGTTTCCAAGTCAGGGTAAGTTTCTTCATTACGGAGCTTATGAAGAAAATCAATACGTAGGCGGCGACCATATATTTTCTGGTTGAAGTCAAATAGGTGAGCTTCAAGCACTGGTTTGCCATTCTTGTGAATGGTGGGACGTACCCCCAGGCTGGCAACACCCCGCATTATCTTTGTCGGCTGTGATTCGATTACACCATGCACTTCCACTACAAAAATTCCAGATAATGGCGGTTTGTTATGTTTTAACTGGATATTGGCAGTGGGAAACCCCAATTCTTTGCCAAGCTTATCACCATTTATTACACGACCACTAATACTATACGGTCGTCCCAGCAATTGCTTGGCATGACTCAAATCACCAGCTGCCAGGGCATCTCGTATCCCAGTACTTGAGACGCGTTGGTCATTGATGGCAAAGCCTGGCATCTCTTCTACTTCGAAGTTATATTGTTTCGACAAAGCCTTTAGCATTGAAAAATCACCTGCGCGGCGTGCACCAAAACGGAAATCATCACCCACTAGAATCCAGCGTACAGAGAATCCCTTAACCAGGATACGGGTAATGAATGCTTCGGGACTGATTTTTGCGAAATCATAGTTGAAGCGGTTTATTATTACACCATCTACCTTTGATTCGGCTAGTAATTCAAGCTTTTCCCTCAGACTGGTTAATCGTGCAGGTGCTTGGTCAGGTGCAAAAAATTCGCGTGGGTGTGGCTCAAATGTCATCACACAAGCTGCCAATCCAAGCTTCCCAGCTGTATTTTTTAGGCGGGTAAGCATGGCTTGGTGACCTCGGTGTACGCCATCAAAATTTCCTATCGTCAGTGCAATAGGTGTCTCAGCGTGAGCAGGAATACTTCGCCAAACATGCATGTGCAAGGTTATCCATAAATACAAAATTGTAGCTTGTTTCAGGTGAGCAGGTCTAGGAGTCTGTCGGACTTAAGGTTGATCTACTGTGCAAATGGGACAAGCGGTTCATATTACCCTGATTTTTCGTTGCATAGAATGACTATGCGCCTCAAAATCCGGCCAATCTGTCCTCGCTTTCCCACTTTGCTCGCTA
>JAUXRH010000106.1 GCA_030682075.1 Nitrosomonas sp. | reverse complement strand
AGGAGTCTGTCGGACTTAAGTGATCGTAGCGAGCAAAGTAGGAAAGCGAGGACAGATTGGCCGGATTTTGAGGCGCATAGTCATTCTATGCAACGAAAAATCAGGGTAATATGAACCGCTTGTCCCATTTGCGCAGTAGATTAACCTTAAGTCCGACAGACTCCTAGCCTAAAGATAATCCAGACAGATCATGTGCTACAAACACGGACAGTTTATTTGTTCTCTACACATTATTCCGATTGTCCTTGATGAAATATGAAAAATAGTGTGGAATATCGGAATGACTGAAAGTAAAAAATATGAAATTGATGTTGCTATTCGCACCCTGTATTTACCGGATCAGTCGGATGTAGAAGCTGATCGCTACGTGTTTGCTTATACAATTAGAATTTCCAATCTCGGCGAGATCGCAACGCAGCTGATCAGTCGCCACTGGGTAATAACCAATGAAGACGGTAGTATGCAGGAAATACGAGGTTTGGGCGTCGTGGGTGAGCAGCCGTTACTCAGGCCGGGGGATAGTTTTGAATATACCAGCGGAACTTCAATTTCATCGTCAGTGGGGTCCATGAGGGGTAGTTACCAAATGGCTGCTGAAGATGGTCATCATTTTGATGTGGCTATTCCCGAATTTGTTCTGAGTGTTCCAAGGGTATTGCATTAGCCTATTTTAAGTTAGCAATACTGCTTGTCTGATTCCCTCTCTTCTGAAATCATGGTTAATCGCATTGCACCCGGTACACTTTATCTAGTGCCCGCGCCTTTGGGCGACGGGGATATTGCATGGGTGATACCTGATGCGGTTAGAACATGTGTTGCAGGTCTTGGTCACTTTGTTGTTGAACATCCCAAAACTGCGCGAAAATTTTTGAAGCAGGTGGGGTGTAACCGGCCACTTCAGGAAATCAAAATGCAAGTGCTGGATGAGCACACACAACCCCATGAGATTTTGTCTTTGCTCGATCCGTTATTAGCAGGGAGTGACGTTGGTTTGTTATCTGAAGCAGGGTGTCCGGCAGTCGCCGATCCGGGTGCAGGGTTGGTGCAAATAGCACACCTGAAAAATATCAAAGTTGTTCCTCTGGTTGGTCCATCTTCCATTTTATTGGCATTAATGGCCTCTGGATTAAATGGCCAGCAGTTTGCATTCCATGGCTATTTGCCGGTTAAAGATGAAGCCAGAATTTCTAGAATTCTTATGCTGGAAAAATCATCATTGGTTGACAACCAAACTCAAATATTTATTGAGACGCCTTATCGCAACCAGAAGTTACTTGAGTTGCTGGTGCAGACCTGCAGGGATAATACTCATTTATGTATCGCCTGCGACATTACGCTTGCCAGTGAATATATTGCAACGAAGACAGTAAGGACGTGGAAACACGCCTTACCGAATATTAACAAAAAGCCTGCAATTTTTTTATTATATGGATGATGATAGATTAGATTTTAACTATGCAAGGCGAGTTGTTAAACTAAAGTGCTTGTCATTTTACGTTGTCTTTTTCTGGATAAACTCGATTTTGTAACCATCCGGGTCTTCAACGAAAGCAATCACAGTGTTGCCATGCTTCATTGGACCCGCTTCACGTGTCACGTTACCGCCGAGTTTCTTGGTGTCTTCACAAGCACGATAGGCATCTTCAACTTCAATGGCAATATGACCAAATCCACTGCCCAAATCGTATTCCGCTGTATCCCAATTATGCGTTAGTTCCAATACTGTGCCGTTCGCTTCATCCTGGTAACCAACAAATGCCAATGTAAATTTGCCCTCAGGATAATCTTTGCGACGTAATAATTTCATCCCCAGAACTTTAGTATAAAACGCCAAAGAATTCTCCAGGTTGCCGACGCGGAGCATGGTATGCAAGATACGCATTTATACTTTTACCATTTCAAAATCTTCTTTACGTGCGCCACATTCCGGACATGTCCAGTTAATGGGAACATCTTCCCAGCGTGTTCCAGCGAGGATGCCTTCATCTGGAGATCCAATGGCTTCATCATAAATGTAGCCACAGATTAAACACATATAACGATGGTAAGCGCTATTCTCTTTAGTAGGCATGATAGATAGGAGTTCCCTTTTATTTAGGTTAAAATGCTATTTTACGGTATTTACGCATGATACAGCCACCCCCTATAGTACTTTCTTTTTCTGCAAACGATCCAAGTGGCGGCGCTGGGGTTCACGCTGATATTCTTACCCTCGCCAGTTTGGGCTGTCATCCCTTAACAGTAATTACGGCTATTACCGTTCAGGATACTGCGGGTGTGGAAGAGCTCATGCCACTTGATCCAGAAGTGGTTGCTGATCAAGCGCGCGCTGTACTTGAAGATATGCCGGTACAAGTTTTCAAGATTGGCTTATTAGGCAGTGTTGAAATTATTGCGGTTATTGCCGAAATAATTTCAGATTATCCTGATATTCCGCTAGTCCTGGACCCGGTGCTCGCATCCGGTCGTGGTGATGAACTAGCCAATGAAGATATGATGAGAGCAATGCGTGAATTGTTACTTCCTCAAGTCACCATTCTCACCCCGAATAGTCTGGAAGCACGAAGACTTTCACAGGATGATGATGATGATGATGAGGAAGAGGAAGAGGAAGAGGAAGAGAGTGAGTCTCAGATTCTTGATTTAAGTGAATGTGCGGACAGACTTTTATATTTGGGTTGTGAATATGTCTTGATTACAGGGACACATGAGAATACAACAAAAGTTGTCAATACTTTGTATAGCGCGGGGGGTATCTTGCGAACGGATGAATGGGATCGATTAACACATTCCTATCATGGATCCGGTTGTACATTGGCATCTGCTATAGCCGCATCTATCGCCAACGGCTTGCCGATTTATGATGGCGTTTATGAAGCACAGGATTATACGTGGCAGGCTTTAAAAGCAGGTTTTCGTCCAGGAATGGGCCAATATTTGCCGGACCGGTTATTTTGGGCAAATGATGACATGGATAAGAAAGACGTGGAAAGTTAAATAAATCATGTGGCCCGAGATTAATGGGCTTTATGCCATTACACCCGATAGTACAGATACGGCAAAGCTGTTGGTTATGACAGAACAAGTGCTGGCTGGTGGTGCAAAGATGATTCAATATCGTAATAAAATGGCTGATTCCGCATTGCGCCGTGAACAGGCACATGCACTTGTTCGACTTTGTCGAAAATACCATATTCCGATTATTATCAACGATCATATTGATCTTGCAATAGAGGTTAATGCGGATGGTGTGCATGTGGGGCAAGATGATGTTTCTTTAATTGAAGCAAGAAAAAGAATTGGGCAAGAAAAAATTATTGGCGTCTCGTGCTATAACCGATTTGAATTGGCAGTAAAAGCAGAGCAACAGGGGGCAGATTATGTTGCTTTTGGTGCATTCTTTGCTTCATCGACAAAACCCGAGGCAGTGACGGCGTCAATGGATTTATTATGTCAGGCAAGGCATGAATTATTTATACCCATCGTTAGCATCGGTGGAATAACATTAATCAATGCCGTGGCATTGATTGAACAGGGTTGCCATGCAATCGCGATTAGTAATGCATTGTTTGGTGTTCGAGATATTCAGATGACAGCTAAATCGTTTTCACAATTATTTTGCGAGTAATAAAATGACTTCACGTAATCAACAATTATTTGAACTTTCCCAGAAATATATTCCTGGAGGCGTAAATTCACCGGTTCGTGCTTTTAAATCAGTGGGAGGTACCCCTATATTTTTTAAGCGCGGGAAGGGTGCTTATGTATGGGATGTAGATGATAAATCATATGTCGATTACGTTGGATCCTGGGGGCCATTGATTCTTGGTCATGCGCATCCAGACGTCATTAAAGCAGTGCAGACAGTCGCTGAGAATGGATTAACTTTTGGAGCGCCAACTGAAGCAGAGTTAGAAATTGCCGAATTAATCTGTCAGCTAATTCCTTCGATTGAGCAAGTCAGGTTGGTAAGTTCAGGCACTGAAGCGGGTATGAGTGCGATTCGTTTGGCGCGAGGATACACAGGTAGAAGTCGGATTGTTAAATTCGAAGGCTGCTACCATGGTCATGATGATGCCTTGTTAGTTAAAGCAGGCTCAGGCGCGCTAACTTTTGGCAGTCCGAGCTCTGCGGGTGTTCCTGCTGAAACAGTCAGTCATACGATTGTACTGGATTATAACGATGTCTCCGGTTTGGAAAAAGCATTCGCTGAATTTGGCGATGAGATCGCTGCGGTTATCGTGGAACCCGTCGCTGGTAATATGAATTTGGTAACGCCAACCCCCGGTTTCTTGTCTACCTTGCGTGCATTATGTACCCAACATGGCACGGTGCTGATTCTTGATGAAGTAATGACGGGATTCCGTGTTGGCTTAGAGTGTGCCCAAGGTCTTTATAATATTAAACCAGATCTCACCACGCTTGGAAAAGTAATCGGCGGTGGCATGCCAATGGCTGCGTTTGGTGGTCGGCGTGACATCATGCAATGCTTGGCACCACTGGGTCCCGTTTATCAAGCGGGTACACTGTCTGGCAACCCAGTTGCGGTGGCCGCAGGATTGGCTACGTTAAAACAGATACAGAAAGCTGGTTTTTATGAAAATCTTGGGGAAAAAACCAAGCGACTAACAGATGGTCTCACCGCAGTCGCGAATAAACATGGAATTGTTTTCAGCGCGCAGGCGGTTGGCGGGATGTTTGGTCTTTATTTCCGTAAGACAATTCCAATAAGTTTTACTGAAGTTATGGAATGTGATAAGGAAGCATTTAACCGATTCTTTCATGCGATGCTGAATGAAGGTTTTTATTTTGCACCATCTGCATTTGAAGCGGGGTTTGTTTCTTCTGCTCATAGTGGCGCAGATATTGACAGAACACTGGTGGCTGCGGAAAAAATATTTAGTGCGTGGCAGGGATTAAATTAAAAAAGTGAAATAAAAAGGTGACTTCAACAGCCACCTTTTTATTGTCCGAACATTTAATCCCTTTCAGCTGATGGAAGGGCTGAGTTGGTAAGGAATAAATCTATTTTAAACTCGATATAAACTCAGAAACAGCTCTCTTTTCCTGTGCACTCATGCGAGAAATAACTTTTAGCATGATACCTTTATCATTGTCACGAATACCATCATTAAACGCATTTAATTGCGCTAAAGTATAGGCCGCATGCTGCCCGGCAAGTTGAGGATAATGTGGCGGGATGCCAGAACCATCAGGTAAATGACAGCTGGCGCACGCAGGTACGCCATTTTCTATATTTCCACCACGGTAAATGATCTCACCTTGTCTAAGTACCTCTTCATTTGTTTCAGTACCGATGCCTGACGTTGGTTTCTGCTGCGCATAAAATGCAGCAAGGTCTCTCATATCCTCAACAGAGAGGGCGGTAACCATGGCAGACATGATGGGGCTATTACGTACTGCAGGTGTGTCGCCCTCCATCTTGAATTCTATCAGCTGCTTGGTGATATACTCCGCATGCTGTCCGGCCAAGCTTGGGTTAACAGGGATAACACTATTACCATCAGCATTGTGACAGCCAGCACATACACCGGCTGCAATTTCTTCACCTTTTACAGCATCGCCTTTAGTGGCTGTTTTTTCGGCAAGGACGGGTGCGGATAATATTAGTACAATCACTGCCACCATATTCGTAATTTTATTCATGTTTTACTTTCCATTCTTTTTTTAAAGGCTTTCAAAAATTCGGTGTCCACAAGACTAACATCACATTTTAGCAAGGCAATAGATTATTCACAACAATAAACCTTCTATTAGAGATGGTATTTGAAGATATTATTTTAGAATGAAAGTAGCTTTTATTTTATTATTGATTATTAACGTAGTTCTTATCCTTACTGTTCAATCCCGTTCGGATAATATTCAAAATGATGCAATAGCATCAGCGCAAGTTAATCCAGAAAGAATCAAATTGCTCCCTTCGCATATCAAATGTTTGCAATGGAGTGGGTTTATAGGCACTGATTTATTGCAAGCTGAGGTGGTTATTGCTGAGTTAGAATTAGGAAATCAATTGACTCAGGTTGAAATGGAAGATGTTGTAATCCATTGGATTTATATTCCACCCTTTAAGAATAAACAAGATGCGCTGAATGAAATTGAAAGAATTAACAAAATGGGTGTAGAAAGCTATCTTATCCAGGCGGATAGCCAATGGTTTAATGCTGTTTCGATTGCAATCTTTCGCGATATAAATGATGCGCGGAAGTTATTGGTGGAATTGAAAGACAAAGGTTTAACCTCGGCAACAATGTCCGAACGTAGCTTAAGGCAAGCAAAGTTTTTAATTCGCGAACCTGCAACAGATATCAGCGAAAAAATTAAACAGCAGGCACGTCAATTCAACACGAGTGAATTAGAAATAACAAAATGTGAACGTCTTTGAGAACTCTCAGCACTAATCGGAAACTATTATGAAAGTTTATATAAAAACACCCCAGGAAATTGAAAAAATGCGTGTCGCTGGCAGACTTGCATCAGAAGTTCTGGATTATATTACGCCTTTTGTTGAGACTGGTATCACAACCGGTGAGCTTGACACGTTATGCCACAATTATATGGTTAATGTGCAGAAGACGACACCAGCGCCACTCAACTACGCGCCGCCCGGATACTCGCCATTTCCAAAATCAATTTGTACATCGGTTAATAAACAGATTTGTCATGGCATACCCGGGGATAAAAAATTGAAAAATGGGGATGTTGTTAATATCGATGTAACGGTTATCAGTGATGGATATCATGGAGATACCAGCCGAATGTTTTATGTGGGCGAACCATCTATTCAAGCAAAACGTTTATGTGAGTTGACTTATGAAGCCATGTGGCGTGGTATTGAAGAAGTCAAACCGGGTAAGCAACTGGGTGATATTGGGCACGTCATTCAAAAGCTGGCGGAAGGGGTCGGATATAGTATCGTGAGAGAATTCTGTGGCCATGGTATTGGAGCGAAATTTCATGAAGAGCCACAAGTTGTACACTATGGTCGCCCTGGAACTGGCATGAAACTTGAAGCTGGAATGATATTTACCATTGAGCCTATGATTAACGCCGGTAAAGCAGCCATTCGTCATTTGCCGGATGGCTGGACGGTTACCACCAAGGATAATAGCCTGTCAGCCCAGTGGGAACATACTGTACTGGTCACTGAAGATAGTTATGAGGTCCTTACAGTTTCTGCTGGCACACCACCGAAGCCGGCGTATCGTTTTTCTTAAAAATACGGGAAGTACTCGGTGCCGGAACAACAAAGTGATAAATCATCTTAATCAATTCTCATCTCAAGTTTCGGAGTTCAAAATTGAATGGAATCTCACTAATCTTCATTATCCAAGGCTTCCTGTTTCAACGTAAAATGATCTAACTGCAGAGCTTGCACAAAGAAATGATTTATGTGCTCTTCAATTGTCTCCATAAT
>JAUXRH010000105.1 GCA_030682075.1 Nitrosomonas sp. | reverse complement strand
GTAGAACGGTGATGAGCCGCACCGGACACAGCGATTTACGCCGTGCGCTATATATGCCCGGCATGGTAGCCAGACGGTACAATCCAGTGCTGAAAATATTTGGTGACAGATTAAGTGCTGCTGGCTTGGCTCCAAAGGCTGCAATAGGAGCTGTTATGCGGAAACTGGCGCATCTGATTTACGGAGTCATTAAATCAGAACAGCCCTTTGACGCAAACTTTAATCATTCAGCACTTGCAATTCAAGACGGTATCTGACCCCTTTATTCTTTATTCCCAAGGGCGGTTTCGTTTTACAGCATCAACCGTAAAAAAGTTGGGTTACGAAAAAATGCAACCCAACGATACTTAAACAGGAAAGAACGCTTTGAGGATTAAAGTCAAAATACCACCAAGCACCAAACCTACCATCCATTTAATAACCATCAATTCGCGCTCCAGACGATTTATATCTGATTTTGTCGCCAACTGCGAATCCATTGCTTCAGAAAAAGCAGTTACCAATGCTTCTGCCTCCGCTTTAGCCTGTGCTTCAGGAACACCTCCAGCCTTAAGTTTTTCAACAAACTTTAAGGTATCAAATGTAATTGTTGCCATAACACACTCCATCAAATTCAGTACGACGATTAGTTTAACATACACATAAACAAACCGTGCCTCAGGTTTCAAATCCGGTTAATTTAACATAAAACAAATTATGCGAAACGAGGAAAAAACAGGGTGGCGCAGGATAAAGTAAAGATGAAGGGAAATGTCAAATCAAATGAAAGACCTGACCCCTATTTCTGCTTGGTGGTTTAACGTTCAGGAGTAAATCACCTGTGTGTGTCCTTGGGCATGACTCCGGGGAGCCTTACGAATAACGATCTCCACATCCCGCCCCAAGCGGTTGAGGCATTCAATCATTTTCGTTTCACTGATTCCCCGGAACTGACCGCGAAGCAAACCCGAAAGCTTGGACTGAGAAATACCCAGGATATCGGCAGCTTGTTGCTGCGTTAAGTGACGATGACGGATAATGTCCGCTATCTTGTTAGCAAGAAGCGCCTTGAGATGCATTGCATCAGCATCAGCCACTTGCAAATCTTCATAGATATTTCCGCTACTGCCTTCAATTTCGATCATGGTGGACTCCTAAGCTGGCCTCAACGGCCTTCAAACGGGATTTAATTAATTCGACTTCTTGTTTGGGGGTAACAATTCCCTGGGTGGATTTTTTCTGAAAACAATGAAGAACAAACACCTCACTGGCAATACGAACCGTATAAACAGCGCGGTATGCATCTCCCTGAAAATCCTCGACGACCTCTAACACACCTGCGCCACCGAACCCCTTGAGCGGCTTGGCACCGGGATGCTTTTTCCCCATCTGCGCCAAATGTAAAGCAAAGCCGAAGACATCCCTCACCTCTTCCGGCATTGCCATCAGATCTTTCTTACTGGAGGCAACCCAACGCAATGGTTTAGGTAAAGATAACATCTTTTTATTATACCCATATAGGTATAAAAGTGTAAACACAGTTCAAAAAACTTAACATAAAACTCATTTATGCGAAACGAGGAAAAAACAGGGTGGCGTGGGGTGGGGTGAAGATGAAGGAAAGAAGGGAAAGGTCAAATGTAAGGCCTGACCCCTATCTTTGTTATTAGGCAACCTGATAGATAATGGGACTAAATTTCGGGACTGGTATTGGCTTTCCGTTTGCTTTTGCAGATTCTAACCACGCTTCCTTTGCTATAAGGACTTCTTCTAGCGCTTCATTTGGCGTATTTCCAAATGCTGAACAACTGACTAAATCTGGAATATCGGCTATATAACCTTCATCATTCTCACTATAAAAAATATTTATATGATAATCATTCATTATTAATCACTCAGTTGAAGGTTATGTTTTTCTACCAAAATAAGGAACTGCTTTATCTGATATGACTTTGCTTTTCCCTTGACGTTTTGTAAATTAAGTAGCTCAGGGATTGCTGGATGTATAAACACATGGTGACTCCCATGTACACGATCTGGTTTAAAGCCAAATGATTCCACACAAGTCACTATTTCAGTAAATCGAATATTGTTCGTTGCCGTTAAAATCTTCTGCAAAAGTTTTTTCTTCTTCATTTAAACTTTTCATTTTACATGATTAGTAGAGATTATATCTAATCATCATGTAGTCTATTTGGCATTAGGTTTCATGAAGGATCTGACCCATTTATCGTTGAATGCCAAATTTCCTCATACGGTCAGCTTACACCAATACCTCTGTAAAATCAAAAACACACATCAATAAAGGGGTCCCATGGGTCAAAGGGGTCTATTAAAGATGTTAAAAGGGTAGTGTCAATAATTCCGGGTGTTAAAGGGGTCTGACCCCTTCTTCCGTGTTCGTTGAAAGAGCGTCCCCTTTTTAGATTTTAACCTTGTTGGGTTATGAACGGTGCTTATCAGCGTACCATGCAACCAATAACATGATAGCTGCAAATATTGCCAGTCCAATCAAAGATTCAGCCGCCATTGTCTGCTCCTTTACGCAGGATATAGGAAACAATCAAAAATATGATTGCCAAAAAAATCAATATCAATACACCAATGATAGTCACTTTCTGATCGACAAAGCCACCCAATAAGGCAGCAATAACAGATGCCGTGGCTATGTTATCTGACACTCCAGGAGTCTGTCGGACTTAAGTGATCGTAGCGAGCAAAGTGGGAAAGCGAGGACAGATTGGCCGGATTTTGAGGCGCATAGTCATTCTATGCAACGAAAAATCAGGGTAATATGAACCGCTTGTCCCATTTGCGCAGT
>JAUXRH010000084.1 GCA_030682075.1 Nitrosomonas sp. | reverse complement strand
AATACTGATCGGTGATACCGCTTCTCAGATCATGGCAACAATTGATCATCATGTACAAAGCTTCTTCGTGCAAGCCCTGCAACTCGATGGCAGAACATTGAGGCTGGAAGCCAAGTGAATCAAGCATTCCAATGGTATTGTTAGGTTAAAATGAACTTCGAAACGTTAGTTATATGAGGCAAAATGCAACCACCTAAAAATTCGCTTTTTGGGTGGGATACAAGTCTTGAATTGAGTTACAAAATCTCTATCCGTTGCGACAAGCATTTGCATGGTCGCCGTGGATTCGAGGTTTATCATGAAGAAAGAAGTCAATGTTTCATCTGAAGCTGTAACATCAAAGCAAACTAAAGCCGCATAGCCAGAACGCCGCACTATGAGCGGCGCAAGCCGCGAAGCTGTGCGCCGTGCTGGCGAAGTGGCACCAGTGGCGGTGGATGATTCATCACCGTCGGTTTCATCCTCTCAGGGTACGCCGCCTAGTAACACAGTACCCTATAACTGCAATACTGAGTATTTCAAGCTTTTAAGGTTTGGGGTTGATAGTCTTTATTTGTCCTATCAAGGTAATCTATTTCCTGAAGTTCAAGAAAGATTAACCAAGCTAAAACAATTAGCACAACATCCAGAAGCAGATCAGCAAGCATTGGCACAATATGCTATTGGAGACCATATCTTTGAGGTCAAGGACAAAGGCTCGTCAATATTCCCTTTTGTCATAGAAGATGGTGCTTATCGTATTGGTCTATCCAGAGCTAATAAACAAACCCCTATGGCTTATGTGAAGCTATCTTCTCGCTATCTATCCAGCGTTACACCCAAGCGAGCAGAAAAACAGCTACGTGAGATCCTGATCAAATTAGGATCGCTTACTGATTATGCTCATGTCAGCCGTCTTGATCTGTGCGCTGATTTTGTCTCGAATGTAAATATGGAATCTTGGGATCGTGAAGCATGGGTTACACGTGCCAAAAAAATTGATGCGCACGCGGTTAGTGAAAAATTCACTGGCTGGTCGATTGGTCTGGGTGGAAAAATGTCTTGTCGGTTGTATGACAAACTACTGGAAATCCAAACCAGTGGCAGAACAGACCTGCTTCCATTATGGAAAGCCACCGGATGGCAACAAGATGAACCCATCTGGCGCGTTGAATTTCAGTTTATGCGTGAAGTTTTGGGGGAGCATGGCTTAGTGAGTCTTGATAGATTACTAGCCAATTTAAATGGACTGTGGAGTTATGCGACAACTGAATGGTTGCGTTTGACCTTACCCAACCCAGACGATCAGACACGCGCTCGCTGGCCTATCCATCCATTATGGGGATATATATCATCAGTTGATTGGGAAACCGACGGAGGGCCGCTCTCAAGGTCATTTAAAGCGACACGATTGCCAGATGATAAACGGGTGTTTTCATTGGGGATCAGTTCAATGGCTACCTTCATGGCAAAGTATGGCATTACCGACTTTGATGAGGGTTTGGATCAGTATCTGTTAGCACTGCATAGTTACCTTCAATATCGTGGTGAATTTATGGGTTTGTCGGCAAATGACTTCATTCTTGAGAAAGTCCGTGTGCGTGCAAAAGAATTCAACACTATTTTGAACATTTCCGAAGAGGCGCTTAAACAGCAAGCAATTGATGATGCGGCTGCCGAATATCGCAGGACTTCAGAAGGCAGTTAATCATGGAAAAGATTAGCCTGCCACTGCCTGCGATTCGTTGTTTATCTAAGGAAGAAGCCGCATGTTATCTGGGTATTGGTGTCACGCTGTTGTCTGAATTAAAGATTCCTTATATCAAGCTGGGTCGTCGTTGTCTGTACGATAAGGTTGACCTGGATGATTGGTTAGAGGAATATAAGCAGCGCGAGCACGGGCGGGCTAAGGAGGAAGCATTATGGCCCAACAAACCCAAGAAGGCGTCTACCGGCGGCAAGACTCTTGCTACTGGTGGATTGCAACAACGCTCCCAAACGGCAAAAGAATACGCCAAAGTTCTGGGACTGAAATCCGAACGGATGCCGAAGCACTACTAGCCAAAATACGGTTAGACGCATTTCGGGAACATCATTTCGGTATTAAACCCCAACGCTCATGGCAAGAAGCCGTGGTACGTTATCTCGCAATCAAGGTGAATTTACGCAGCTACCAAGATGTGCAACGGATTTGTCGCAAGCTTGATCCTTATTTGGGACACCTGACACTGGATCAAATTAACGGTGACGTGATTTGGATGGTGGTACAAGGTCAACTCAAGAAGGGCAATGCACCGGCAACCATTAATCGTTACCTTGCCATCATGCGCAATTTGTTAAAGATGGCACGTGAAGAATGGCAGTGGATTGATAGTATGCCTAAGATCCGCTTGTTGCCTGGTGAAGTGGAACGGGATCGGTGGTTGAATCGAGAAGAAGCAAACCGGCTTATTTCGGTTGCACCTGATCATTTAGCCGCACTGATACGTTTTGCACTGGCAACCGGTTGCCGAGCACGTGAGATAACGGGACTGGAGTGGAATCGTGTTGATTTAGATCGACACACGGCATGGTTGAATCAGACCAAAAATGGCACACCGCGAGGTGTTCCGTTAAATGCAGATGCCGTGGCAGTTTTGCAAGAACAAATGGGTAAACATGATCAGTTTTGTTTTACTTATCAAGATCAACCGATATTGCGAGGTTTAACTAATACAGCGTGGATAAATGCGATTAAGAATGCTGAGTTAGAAAACTTACGGTTTCATGATTTACGCCATACATGGGCTTCATGGCATCGACAGGCTGGCACAAGCTGTGATGAATTGAAGGACTTGGGTGGCTGGAAATCACGCAGTATGGTTGACCGCTATGCAAAATTTGCTACTGAAAATATGGCATTTGCAGCATCCCGAATTGAGTCGGGAAAAGATAATAACGTCATACCGCTGTCACGTTTCTGTCACGTTAAGAAAGCAACGCGCAGCGGTTAATCAGGTAAGTCTATGAATTTATTGGCTCCCTGACCAGGGCTCGAACCTGGGACAAACGGATTAACAGTCCGTTGCTCTACCAACTGAGCTATCAGGGATTTGTTGAGAAGCGAATGTTAACGGTTTGAGCCTTGCGGGTCAACCATCATCTCGCTTTGATGTTAATCTGAGTGTTTCTAAATATCATGATTTGTGGCTTATCTGTTGCTTTCAAAGAAAGTTTTTCTCAGTTGCCTGTGTGATCATGAGTATATAAGGATTTATGGATTTTATCGGTTAAACTGAACTTACTTAAAGAAAACAAAAATGGCTCCTCAAATTCCAAACAATCGTCCACAGCCTGATCAAGTGCTGGTAGAAATTGCTAATTATGTTGTTAATCATCGTATTCAAAGTAATTTTGCCTATGATACTGCACGTTTGTGCCTTAGGGACACGTTAGGTTGTGGCTTGGCGGCGCTTGCTTATCCGGCATGTGCTAAACTGCTGGGACCGATTGTTCCTGGTACATTGGTGCCCAATGGTGCGCGCGTTTTCGGGACTTCGTTTCAGCTTGACCCGGTGCAAGCTGCTTTTAATATGGGTACCATGATCCGCTGGCTTGATTTTAATGATACCTGGCTGGCTGAAGAATGGGGGCATCCTTCAGATAATCTGGGTGGCATTTTGGCTACGGCTGATTGGCTTTCTCGTATTGCAAAGGCATCGGGTAAGCCGTCACTGACCATGCGTGATGTATTGACTGCCATGATTAAAGCGCATGAGATTCAGGGTTGTCTTGCATTGGAAAATAGTTTTAACAAAGTAGGGCTTGATCATGTGGTGCTGGTAAAAGTGGCGTCCACTGCGGTGGTAACGCATTTATTGGGTGGTAGTCATGATCAGATTGTTGATGCGCTGTCGCAAGCGTGGGTGGATGGGCAGTCGCTGCGGACTTATCGTCATACGCCGAATACCGGCTCACGTAAGTCCTGGGCGGCGGGCGATGCAACTAGCCGCGCGGTGTGGTTGGCGTTGCTAACGCTTAAGGGGGAGATGGGCTATCCTTCAGCGCTCAGTGCTGAAACTTGGGGATTCTATGATGTATTGTTTAAAGGTGAGTCATTCAAGTTTCAGCGGCCAATTGTGCAGTGGGATGCGTATGTGATGGAAAATGTATTGTTTAAAATATCATTTCCGGCTGAGTTTCATGCGCAAACAGCAGTCGAGTGTGCGATGCAGTTGCATCCTTTGGTAGCGAAACGAATTGAAGCTATCCAGGAAATTACCATTCGTACCCATGAGGCAGCCATTCGCATTATTGACAAAAGAGGTGCACTTAATAATCCGGCAGACCGTGATCATTGTATTCAGTATATGGTAGCGGTGCCGCTGATATTTGGCCGACTGACTGCGGATGATTATGAGGATAATGTGGCCAATGATGCGCGTATCGATCGGCTACGCGAAAAAATAGTTTGTATTGAGGATCCGCAATTTACCAAGGATTATCACGACCCTGATAAACGCGCGATTGCCAATGGAATTACCGTGATTTTTAAAGACGGCAATGAGCTGAAAGAAGTGGTGGTGGAGTATCCTCTCGGGCACAAACGCCGCCGTGATGAAGGGATGCCACTATTGGAAGCAAAATTCAGAACAAACCTTGCTCGCCATTTCCCAAAGAAGCAACAACAGGCAATTATTGATTTGTGTTTTGATCAGGAGACGTTGGAAGCAATGCCAGTCAGTACGTTTGTTGATATGTTTACTGTTTAGTCCAAATATTGCACCGGTTCGTCAGGCGCCTTCTGGACTCTGTATGGGCCGATCTACGGCGTGTTCAGTTCATCTGAGGGGGGCAGCCTTTTACGCGGCTGATCTTTATAACCTCTTTAATACGTCTGATACCACGCATGATTTGTGCAAGATGAAATCGATCTTTAGTTTGCAGTATGAAGTGCATGGTGGTGTAGTCTTTTTCACTTTCCATCACAATATCATCAATATTTGAGCCGGTTTTAGCGATCTCAGTCGTAACTTTAGCCAGTACGCCACGCTTATTGGCAGCTACTACCTTTATCTTGACTTCAAAAGTGCGGGAAATGTCTTTACCCCATGTTACATCAAGCCAATTGTCCGGATTTTTATGACTCTTACTGATGGTTGGACAGTCATGTGAATGAATAATCAATCCTTGATCTTTTTTGATAAATCCAACAATGACATCACCCGGAATAGGATAACAACATTTGGCGAATTGAATGGTCATGCCTTCAGTACCAAGTATCGTTATAGATCCGCTCGCTACATTTTCACTAGAGACAGGAGATTCCCCTGGTGATGCCAAGCGTTTTGCAATAATGGCGGGGAGTTGTTTGCCCAATGCCATATCTGCGAGCAATTCTTTTTTAGATTTAGCCGCACTGTCTCTAATAAGTTTTTCCCACTGCGATTCATTAATAGTTTCCGGATCAATATGGAATGATTGCAATGCTTGATTTAGTAAGCGTTCACCTAATTCAATAGATTCATCGTATTGTATGGTTCGTAGAAAATGACGGATTCGTGAACGTGCTTTACCCGTCGCAACAAATGAAAGCCACGCAGGATTTGGTTTTGCATGCGGTGCGGTAATAATTTCAATATGGTCGCCACTTTTAAGTTTGCTGCGGAGTGGTGCATTTTCACCATTAATCTTTACCGCTACGCAACAATTGCCAACGTCAGTATGGACGGCATAGGCAAAGTCAACTGGGGTAGATCCTCTGGGTAATGTTAAAATTTTCCCTTGAGGTGTGAATACATAGACATCGCCAGGAAACAAATCAATCTTGAGATGCTCCAGGAACTCTAATGAATCGGTCGAGTCACTTAACGTTTCTAGTAGACCTTGCAGCCATTGATTGGTTTTAATGTGAAGATCATTGAGATCCTCATTCGAGCTTTTATAGAGCCAATGTGAGGCGACACCCGCTTCAGCAATTCTGTGCATTTCCGCAGTACGAATTTGTATTTCTATCGGAATACCGTATGGCCCAAATAAAGTGCTGTGTAGTGATTGATAACCATTAGCTTTGGGAATAGCGATGTAATCCTTGAATTTTCCAGGTATTGGTTTATACAAGCTGTGTAATGCACCCAGTGCCACATAACATGAAGGAATATCTTTAACGACAACGCGGAAGCCATAAATATCCAGTACTTCTGAGAATGAAAGGTGCTTCTCTACCATTTTTGAATAAATACTGTAGAGGTGTTTTTCCCGCCCACTAACTTCGGCAGCGATTCCTGATTCCTGTAATTTAAGCTTGATCGCATCCAAAATCTTCTCGACGACTTCTCGACGATTGCCACGTGCCGCTTTGGTTGCTTTCTCGAGAACTTTGTAGCGTGTGGGATAAGAATAGCGGAGTCCAAGCTCCTGTAGTTCCAGGTAAATATTATTAATACCTAGCCGATGAGCGATCGGTGCGTAGATTTCGAGCGTCTCGCGAGCGATACGATGTTGTTTTTCTGAGCGCATGACTTCAAGTGTGCGCATATTGTGCAGTCGATCAGCCAATTTGATGAGTATGACGCGAACATCACGCGCCATTGCAAGTAGCATCTTACGAAAATTTTCTACCTGGGCATCTGCTGGTGTTTGAGACTCAATCTTATCCAGCTTGGAAACGCCGTCAACCAGTTCGGCAACGGTTGCACCGAATCTCTCGCTAATTTCGGCATTAGAGATATGCGTATCTTCTACGACATCATGTAATAGCGCTGCTGTGAGGGTATGCGCATCCAGACGTAGTTTTCCCAGTATTCGTGCGACAGCCAGAGGGTGAGAGATATAGGGTTCACCAGATTCCCGGAATTGACCGGAATGCGCGCCCTGGCTAAATGCGTAAGCATTCCTAAGTTGAGAAACATCCTCTGGCTTAAGATATTCAGCTGTTTCGAGAAATAAAAGTTCTGCCTCAGACATATCGATAGCTTAATAATAGTTTGTAGTCATCTTCATTTTCAAAATGTGATATTTGGATTGCGGATCGATGAAGTATTGGTTTAAGGATACAACACCTGATTGCAGTCTCACAGATATGCCGAATGAAACTACAGCGCCAATTATTTTATGGGCACCTCTAAAAATCCATATTTGCGAGCAGCCGCTTTGCGGCTTGCCTGCTTACCCCGTTTCGTCACAATACTTCGTTGCTCACAAAAAATGTTTCCTCACATATCAATCATATGCTGCGTCAACATTTTTTATTCGCGCCTGGTCTTGTTTAGAACTCTGAATTTTTAGAGGCGCCCTTATGGCGATACAACAAACGAATGAGCTATGAAAGTCAATTTTAAGGTAGTTGGGGTAATTAAACTATGGGGCGCCTCTAAAAATCCAATTTTGCGAGCAGCCGCTTTGCGGCTTGCCTGCTTATCCCGTTCCGTCGCAATACGGCGTTGCCCATAAAAATTTTTCTCTTACATATCAACCATATACTGCGCTCAAATTTTTTCTCGCGCCTTATCTTGCCTGGAAACTTGAATTTTTAGAGATGCCCTATGATTTGATTAAATTGAAATGTGGTTAAAGCAATACTGCTCATTCAAGCGTATGCGCCAAAAAATAGAACTCGGATGTTTAAAAGTAGGATTAAAGAAACTAAGAATTTTTTGGGTTCAGGATATCCAGACCTATTTTTCCCTGGGCAAGCTCTCGTAAGGCAATTACAGTAGGCTTGTCTCGGGCGGGATCAACCATCGGCGTTGAGCCTATTGCAAGTTGTCTTGCCCGAGCCGTGGCGGCTAAGGTCATATCAAACCGGTTAGGAATTTTCTTTAAACAATCGTCAACAGTAATGCGTGCCATGATATTAATCGCTATGTGAAAGGGTGATCAGGGAGAGTAAATTACCCAAGTTGGGTTATCAATGTCTGGTAGATAACAAGCTGCCGTGCAATTTTCAAGTGCTCTGCCCGTACAATGCTCATTAGATCTTCTCGCGCTTCTTCAAGTACATCGTTGATAATAACATAATTGAATTCATTTATATGGCCGACTTCTTCACGTACTGCAGCCAACCGTTGCTGAATTATTTCAGGGTTATCCTGTCCACGTGTTTTTAAGCGTGTTGCCAACGTGTCAAGTGATGGCGGCAAAATAAAAACACTGACGGCCTCAGGAAATAACTGGTGAACTTGATGTGCGCCCTGGCAGTCTATTTCGAGCAGAATGTCACGACCTGACATGATGGTTTCATCAATCCACTTTTTTGATGTCCCATAAAAGTTTCCGTATACTTCTGCGCTTTCCAGAAACTCACCGCGTTCTTCCATTTGTTTGAAATCTTTTTTACTTATGAAGTGATAATCACGTCCATTAATCTCATTGGCGCGTGGAGCACGTGAGGTATGAGAAATAGATAGCCTAAGATTAGGGGTGTTTTGCAGCAGCGCTTTTACCAAACTTGTTTTCCCTGTACCAGAAGGAGCGCTGACAATAAATAAACAGCCTGTTATTTTAGTCATTCTTTTTAGTATCTTGATTAATAATTTTCTGTTATTTCGAATTGAAAGCGCACAGAATCTGCCCTTTTAGCGTTCTAATAATCATCATTTTTTCTGCCGGGATGACTGTAAACACTTCGTGTTTACAGTCAGAGTAAATGTGAGGGTGCAAATTCTTTATTTTAAATTTCTGTTCTGAAAGCCACATAAAACAAAGCGTATTTATTAATGCTAACTACCCGTGTAGTTAGCGGATTCCGTGTTTCTCAAAATAACGTTGGTGAAATTCTTCTGCAGGATAAAAATGAGTTGCAGGTAATATTTCCGTTACGATTGGGTTCTGACAGCATCCACTTTTCTGGAATTCGTTTCTTGATAATTCTGCAACCACTTTTTGCTCAGGTGTGTAAAAAAAAATAGCTGAGCGATATTGTGTCCCAATATCCAGTCCTTGTTGATCTCGAGTCGTGGGATTATGACAGTGCCAGAATGTATCCAGTAGCATTCCAAGTTCAATCTGGCAGGCATCATAGGTTAATTTCACTACTTCAATATGTCCTGTTGTGCCGGTACATACGGCAGAATAGACGGGGTTGTCAGTGTGACCACCCGCGTAGCCACATATTGCGTTAATAACACCTTTGACACGGCGGAAAGTTGCTTCTACGCTCCAGAAACATCCTGCCCCAAAAATTATTTCTTGCGTTGACATGTTACACACTGTACTAAAGGAAATGCTGGAATGTTTGATTTAGCAGGCCGTTGAAAAACTATCTGCGTTGCCGCTGCGGCGTTAAAAACAGGCTCAAAATGCTCATTTATTAAGCATAAACTGCGCTTTTTCGCCTGTTTCTGTCTTGCATCGGCTGCCTCGAATACGTTTTTCAACGGCCTGTTAGAGAGTTGAATGCAACATCGGCTATTTTGCATTTCTTTCCTGGCGCACTTTCTCAATTAACTTATTCAGAACGGTAATCGTATCTTCTGGAGTTCCCCCCATTCTGCCACTGGTTAGATATTTACCCTCGATGACCAGTGAAGGTACGCCAGTTAGTTGGTACTGCCGGGACATCTGTGTGGATTTTGCTACCTGATTCTGTACAGTAAAAGAATGATAGGCATCCATAAATTTCTTTCGATCAACGCCTTGTTCTTCAACCCAGTTGAATAACTCGGATTCTTTATTGAGATTAATTTTGTCACGGTGAATAGCCTCATAGGCTTTATCGTGCAGTTTATCCGTTGCACCGATGGCTTCCATCGCATAAAAAAGTTTGGCGGCAGGAACCCAGCTCGTCCGGAAAATCGCGGGTAGGAAGTGAAAACTTACATCATGAGGTATGTCTTTCCACCATTTCTTAATATAGGGATGCAAGTTGTTACAATGTGGGCAGCCATACCAGAAGAATTCCAGCACTTCAATCTTTTCGCTGTTTCTTGTTGGTTGAGGGTTGGTTAGAAGCGCGTAGTCTTTCCCTTCAATAATTTCTGTATCCGCACTGGAAAAACCGGAGAAAGCAAGACTGGCGAGAAGAAAAAGAAATGTAAGCAATCGATTTAAATACATGGTTGTCCCCTTAAGACAAATGACGGAAAGATCTTGTTATTAAGAGTCTTTACCTACCTTGATAAATTGGGTCTCTATGCCATTTTGCTGTAAAGAAGCGCGTACTTGTTCAACCTCAGCCATTCTTATAAAAGGCCCAATGCGAACTCTGTGCCAGGTTCCTTTTTCAGATAAATTTGCGGATTGTACAGCTGAAACCACGCCCAGTAGTGCAAGCCTTGCTTTCAAATTTTCTGCTTCATCGTTAGTCCTGAATGATCCTGCCTGAAGAAAGTACTGTTCTGTTTGAGTTCTTTCTGGTGGTGTGGTTTGTTGTTGAACTACTATGGGCTCACTTCTTGCTGGTTGAATCAGCGGTTGAATGACAGGGTCGGACTCCTGCTCAATGATAGCGACAGACTCCTGTTCGATGACAGGGTTAGATGCTTGTTCAATAACAGATTCTTCAATGCCGGGGAGTATTCTATAAAAATCAAATCGGTCTTTGTCTTCAGCTAATTCTTCTTTACGGGCTGATTTCAATGGCGGTTCATTTGAAGTCTTAGCCGCATTTTGTGTTGTGGGTTGACTCGCAGTGGATTTTTCTTCTGCTGCTAGAAATGGGGTGGGTGCCTGAATTACGTACATCCATATACCGATAGCGCTCACAAGGCCCAATGCATAGCCTATAAAAAGCCCCAGAATGAGTGAACCACTGGTTCCATTGGCTGCTGAATTAGATTTTTTGGACTTGTAATCTCGGCTCATGAATATCCTTTTTAGTTATGCCATTACATTTTTTCTGGAGCACTTACACCAAGTAGTTCCAATCCATTACGCAGTACTTGTTGTACTGAAGTAATCAGTGCCAGTCGAGCATTTCGCACGGGTATTTCAGGTACGAGGAAGCGCGTCGCATTATAATAACTATGAAAATCACTTGCCAGTTCTCTAAGATAGAAAGCAATCAAGTGAGGGGCGAATTCCTTTGCAGCCGTTTCCACGATGTCGTGGAAATCAATCAGTTTCTGCAGTAATGCCAGTTCCACAAGGTCCGTCAACATTTCGGTGTTGGCATTGCTGAGTATTGCTACATCCTCATCCCATTGAGTCAGTACACTGCTGACTCGCGCGTGAGCGTATTGTATGTAATATACCGGATTTTCATTACTCTGTGATTTGGCCAGATCCAGATCGAAATCGAGATGTTGGTCACTTTTACGCAGAACATAAAAGAACCGTGCGGCGTCATTGCCAACTTCCTGGCGTAATTCCCGAAGGGTAACGAATTCACCGGAGCGAGTAGACATTGGAACTTTATTACCATTACGATAAAGCACTGCAAACTGCACTAACGCAATTTCCAGTTTTTTTGGATCCAGTTCCAAGGCCTGAATGGCACCTTTTACTCGTGGAATATAGCCGTGATGATCGGCACCCCATACGTCGATGATTTGTTCAAAACCACGTTCAAATTTATTCAGGTGATAAGCAATATCAGAAGCAAAATAAGTAAATTGCCCATTTTCACGCTGGACGACGCGATCTTTTTCATCACCAAAATCAGTTGAACGGAACCATATGGCACCATCCTGCTGATATAAATAATTCTTTTGTTCCAATAGTTGGATGGCCTGTGCCACCATGCCATTATCAAAAAGTGACTGCTCAGAAAACCAATGGTCAAACACTACGCCAAATTCCATTAGATCATTCCGGCAATCACCCAATTGTTCCGTAAGTACAAAATTATGGATATAGGCATAATCCTGTCCCAATATTGTTTTTGTATTGGCGATTAATTTGTTTAGCTGTTCTTCTGTATCAATGACACCTTCCTGACTCATTAACGGTAGATCCTGTAACAACTGATTCGGTTGATGTACATAGCGGACTCCATGAGCCGCTTGTATTAACCGCGCCATATCGCGTACATATTCACCTTGATATGCATTGGTGGGGAAGGGAACCGTAATGTCATGCAGTGCCAGATAACGTAGCCAGGTAGAAAGTGTCAGGATATCCATCTGACGTCCCGCATCATTGATATAAAATTCACGTTCGACAGTAAAGCCAACAGCCGTGAGTATATTGGCCAGGCTTGCACCATAGGCGGCACCACGCCCATGACCGACATGTAATGGCCCTGTTGGATTAGCTGAAACAAATTCAACCTGAACTTTTTTTCCTTTGCCGACACTGCTGTGACCAAATTCACTGCCACTTTGTAACACATAAAAAAGAAATTGTTGTTTTGCGGAGGTCTTGAGAAATAGATTGATAAATCCTGCGCCTGCAATTTCAACTTTTTCCAGATAAGGTGAGGCGGGTATTGCCTCAATGAGTAAGGCCGCAATGTCACGGGGATTTTTACGTAATGGTTTGGCTAATTGCATGGCTAGATTGCAGGCGTAATCACCATGACTGGCTTGCTTGGTGCGTGTCAGTTCGATAGGTGCCGCCAAATCTGACGATGCTACTTTACTTGCGGCCAGCCGAAGCAGTTCGGCGAAATGGGTTTTAAAATTGGGTTGGTCGGGCGATATCATGATAGGGAAATGTGTATGCAAGCGCTATTATAACGATATTGGCGTTGATTAAGTTTGTAAGTTTAATCGTCGTCGTATGGGTATCTCTAATAATTCGTCATTCCCACCTTCGCAGGAATGACGAAAATTTCATTGTTTAGCAATGCCCATTAGTTGCTGCCGATGTGTTTCAAACAGGCAGATACCGGCAGTGACTGACACATTAAGACTCTCGACACTGCCTAACATGGGAATACAGGTCAGTTGGTCACAGGTTTCGCGCGTCAATCGTCGCATACCTTCAGCTTCAGCTCCTAATACCCAGGCAACTGGACCGCTAAGGTTCAGGGTGTTAAGTTCCTGTTCTGCATCAGCTGCGGTTCCAATTACCCAGATCCCGCGCTGTTTTAAATCTCTCAGCGTGCGCACCAGATTTGTAACAGGAATAAAGGGTACAGTATCAGCTGCACCACTGGCCACTTTGTGTACAGCGGCCGTAAGGCCAACCGCGCGATCTTTGGGCGCAATCACAGCATGGACGCCAAAGGCATCAGCGACACGTAAACACGCGCCTAAATTGTGCGGATCTTGAATGCCATCAAGTACAAGTAACCGCGCGGGTTCGGAAAGAGTATCCAGAACATCATCAATCGTCACATGTTGACGGGTTGAATCAATGTTTGCTGTTATCCCCTGATGACGCCGGTTGCCGACCATACTATCCAGTCGTGAATTATCGCAGGCAATCACGCGGACTTTTTCGGCTTCCGCCAGTTTAATTAAATCACGGGCACGTTGATCACGCCGATTGGCGTCTATAAATAGTTCTTTGATGCTATCAGGGTTCTGTCGCAAACGACTGTTAATCGCATGAAAACCAAATATGAGGCGGAAATTAGACATGTTTCTCTCAAAATAGGAAATAGGGCTAAGCATGCGGCATTCGCTTAACACTCTGATATAAAGTCATTGTGTTCGTACTATAGATGCAATGTTGTCATGTTTACTTCAATTCACTTGATTAAGTCATGATGCATGGTGAGTTATTTTGATTTCTTGACTAAAGTTTCGGAGTTCAAAAACTCCATAAAAGAAACTTAATTATTTGATTAGAATAAGAAAGTCGGTCTCACAAGGAGTATAATAATGGTTGTCTTGCAAACAGCCAAAACAACTCAGGAGACCGCGATGAATCATG
>JAUXRH010000046.1 GCA_030682075.1 Nitrosomonas sp. | reverse complement strand
ATAGCGAAAATCAACCCCGCCGAGGTTGTTTTTTGCCGATTTCGCCGCCGCATGGTTGTTCCATGGGGCAAGAAATCGGCAAAAAAGGAGCCGGCGCGGTCGATTTGCAGCCGACGATTCCAAAGTCCGACAGGCTCCTAGTGCAATGAAATAAAAAAACCGCCACAAGGACGGTCTCTTTTTAACAGCTTCATACGGCGAACTATTCTTGATTCTGACTACCAGTGATTCTATCAAAGTTTGCCTTTTCTTGCTCAGGAAGCGCTTGTTCCGGCCTACCACATGCGGCTAATACTAGAACTACCAAGGCTAATGCAAGAAGATTAAGTCTCATTATTTCAATTCCCTTATTTATAAAGTTTCTGACGTAAAACAATTTTAAAGTATATAACGAAATCCGCCTTTTGTTCAAGCGTGACTATACCGTCACTTTTTCATAATACAAAATTCTATTATTTATTTTTCTACAGGCAACCAATATTAGGCGACAATTAACCTGTCCAGTATTTGTGACCGTTTTACTTCTTTTTGACTCATGAGCTTGTCCATTTTCCAAATAATCCGCCTCTGTTTTTAACAGGGGGAGTTTAATCACCAGCGGACATTTCTATTTGGGAGAAAGCGGACATTACTACTTTGCGCTAACAGGTAATTTTTTGTACTCTCCCGAATTAAATCCGCCTTCAATCAACCCCTTCCAGCCCAATTGTCCATAACAACCCCACCACCGCACAAGCCACAATCACCTTCATAATATCCAATTTATATTTCCATAAGGCAACAAAAGCCACCATCGTAATGATAAATGGGAATATCTGAAACGCACCATTGAACGGTGCCGCTGCCGTACCCTGGGGCCAGAAGGTATGCCAGGCAAAAAACACGGCCAGATTGAGAATCACCCCCACCACGGCAGCCGTGATGCCCATCAATGAGGCAGTGAATTTCAGTTCGTTGCGCGTGGCTTCTACCAGTGGCCCACCCGCCAGAATGAACAGGAAAGATGGCAGGAAGGTAAAGAAAGTTGCGACACTCGCACCTGCAATGCCAGCTACGAGGGGATTGTCGAATACACTTTTTGCCACGCCACCGAGATAACCCACCCAGGTGACCACCATGATCAACGGCCCGGGCGTGGCTTCACCCAGTGCCAGACCATCCATCATTTGCGGGCCTGTCAACCAGCCGTAATGCTCAACGCCGCCCTGGTAGACATAAGGCAATACCGCATAGGCGCCGCCGATGGTGAGGAAAGCCGCCTTGGTGAAAAAACTGCCCATGTCAGCCAGCGCGGGTTGACCGCTGATGAGATAGATTGCGGCCAGCCAGATCAGAACGAAAACAAGGAGGGTCAGACTCAGCTTGCGCCAGGAAAATTTTGCATGTAGCGGCGTCGGGGTATCGTCATCAATGATCGCCGGGCCGTATACTTTGCGGCTACTGCCATGTTCACCGCCGCTTTTGAATTTTGCCGGAGCCAACTGGCCACCCACCGCACCCAAAATCGCCGCCGCTAATACAATCCAGGGAAAGCCGATGTGGAAAAAGAAAATGCCAATGAAAGCCAGCACCGCCATGGTCCACAGCACTTCGTTTTTCAGCACACGCGAGCCAATGCGCCAGGCGGCAAACAATACGATGGCCACTACTGCGGGCTTGATACCATAGAATATGCCTTGCACCAATGGCACATCACCAAACGCCAGGTATGTGCCCGCCAGCAGGGACAACAATACAAATGCGGGCAAAAAGAACGACACCCCCGCGACGATTGCGCCGCGCACACCATGCATCAGCCAGGCAATATAAATGGCCAACTGCGTCGCCTCTGGCCCGGGCAGTAACATGCAATAATTGACCGCATGCAGATAACGATGCTCTGAAATCCAGCGCCGCTTTTCGACCAACTCTTGATGCATCGTCGAAATCTGTCCGGCAGGACCACCGAAGCTGATGAAACCGAGTTTCAACCAGTATTTGAATGCTTCGCCCAAAGTTACCGCAGTAGGTGGCACGTTTCTTTCTTCTGTCATACCAGGCACTCAAATTCCGCCAGTATAATTCAGTTCCCGGCTGTGGTTAACCGTATTTTTTTCTATTCCTACGACGCCGACTATGCGCCTGTTTTGCTTCCAATTCAGTAGGGGGTGTTGGTTTTTTGTCAGCATAGGGATTACTTGCGCCCGCTTTAAAGTCCACTCGCAGCGGAGTACCTTCCAGTTTAAATGCTTCACGGAAGGTATTTTCAAGATAGCGCCGGTAAGTTTCTGCCACGTGATTAAGCATACTGCCATGGACAATAATTAATGGCGGATTGGAACCGCCTTGATGGGCATAACGCATTTTCGGGCGGGATATTCCACCGCGTGGTGGCGAGTGCTTTTCTACTGCGGCCATTAAGATGCGTGTCAGTTGGGGGGTAGGCAGCTTAGCCATGGCAGCCGCATAAGCCTGGTCGATTGAGGGCAGCAGGTTTTTCATGCCACTACCCTGTAAGGCTGAAATATAGTGCGATTTGGCAAAACTCAGAAATGCAAGTTTTCGGGTCATCTCACGTTTAATGGTTTCCCGTTGATAATTATCCAGGCCATCCCACTTGTTGACCACAACGACCAGTGCGCGACCTGTTTCCAATATAAATCCAGCAATATGAGCATCCTGGTCAGAAATTTCATTCCTTGCGTCCAGCACCAGCACCACAACATTCGCATCTTCAATTGTTTGCAAGGTTTTCACGACAGAAAATTTTTCTACTGTTTCCTGTACTTTGCCGCGACGACGCAGGCCTGCTGTATCGATTAAGGTATAACGCTTTCCATTCCGTTCAAAATCAATATAAATACTATCCCGGGTTGTGCCAGGCTGATCAAAAGCAATCACGCGCTCTTCACCCAATAATGTATTAATGAGTGTGGATTTACCCACATTAGGTCGTCCAACAATTGCAATTTTTGGATTCCTTTCTTTGCCCTCGTCTTCTTGCTCTGGCTCAGGAAAATCGGCCAGTGCCAGTTCGACTAAATCATTGATGTTATCGCCATGAATCGCCGATACGGCACAGGGCTCGCCTAACCCTAGTTCATGAAACTCGGCCGTAATGACGGCTGTCATCATGCCTTCTGTTTTATTAACAACCAGCAGGATCTTGTGCCCTGTTTTTCGTAATTGTTCCGCAATAATTTTATCTTGTGAAGCAAGTCCCTGCCTGCCATCGACGATAAACAATACGACATCGGCTTCATCAACCGCTTGTAGTGTCTGCTTGGCCATTGCATGCAGAATTCCCGTCTTTACCACCGGCTCAAAACCGCCGGTATCAACGACCAGGTGGGGTTTATCGCCGAGTCTTCCCTGGCCATAATGACGATCACGCGTCAGCCCTGGAATATCTGCGACAATGGCATCACGGCTTCGGGTCAAACGATTAAACAAAGTGGATTTACCAACATTGGGTCGTCCAACCAATACAAGAGTGGGTTTCATGATTTAAGGATGCTTCTAAATTTAAGGATACTTCTAAAAATACTGAATGACAGGCTTCATCTACGAAGCTAAATGTGTGAAATTTCTTGAAGAGTGCTACTGTACAGAAAACGCGTAAAGTCCACCTTTCTGCGTCTGTACTACGAAACCACCGGGTATCGGTTCTGGATGGGTGAAAATCGCGCTGCCATCCGTCGCTGAACGAGCGACCACCGCGCCATCATAATTTCTTAGCAGGGTGACGTAACCTTGATGATTAGCAACGACGATATAATGACCCCGAACCAAAGGAGCCGATAGCTTTCTGCTGGCCAGTCTATTCTGCCGCCAAACACCTGCACCACTTCGCTTGTCATAGGCCATTACGGCGTTATGATCTTTGCTGACATACACATAATCATTGTCTATGTCGAGTCCGGCATTACTGGAGCCATCACGCACCCAGATCTGACCGCCATCCATTATATCAAAACAGGCCACACGCCCCTGATAGGCAACGGCACAAACAAATTGATCATCAACAACGGGCAAACTGGTGACATCTGTCATACGTTCCAGTTCGGTCACACCACGCGGTTGTGACACCGCGACTTCCCAGCCGATATTGCCGTTAAATAAGTTCATCGCGGTCAGTTTACCTCCGGGAAACCCGGCAAATACCGCCCCACGTGAAATCAACACACTGGCATGGCTACGCACGGTCAGCGCAGGCGTGGCACCTTGGTAAACCCATTTGCGGCTGCCATCGAGCGCATCCAGGCCAAAAATTCTGCCATCGCCGGTACGTACCACGGCAACATCGTTCGCGATTTGTGGCGCGCTTAATACCTCACTTGTTACCTGCGCCTTCCACTGACTATTCCCCCTTTGATCAAAAGCAAGGACTTCGCCCTGAAAGGTTCCAACCAGAATCATTCCACTACCGGCACCCACGCCCCCAGATAACTTATGCTGGGTATCAATACTCCAGATTTGTGCACCTGTACTGGCATCAAAGCGAAACAGCCGGCCCGATTCATCTGCGGCATAAACCGATCCATCTTCAAATACCGGCGAGAATGCCGCTATCTGGCTGCCGCCAATCGTATTTTGCCAAAGTAATTGTACTTTATCGGCTTTCTCTAATTCGGCCAGTTCTTCCGGGTCAAGTTCAACCTCTTTTTCACTACCTCTGACTAAATCAACAATATCACTGCCCAATGAATCAAGTGCTCTAAGGCTAAACATGTCCGCAGTATTCGCACATCCGGTTAACAACTGTAACAAAAACAACAGCAATACAAACCGCAGGGACGCCATTGAAACAAAACGCCGCAATATCATTTGAGCAGCTCCGAACCTATCCGCATTATTTTAAAGATGTGCTTGCTTCACCCAACGCATCCAGCTTCATTTGAACAATATTATAATAGTTATTACTTTTTTCAAGTCTATCAATCGCGAGCTGGTAGGCTTGTCGCGCTTCTGCAATTCTATCTGCAGCGGCAAGGATGTCACCTTTACGATCAGCAAACAGACCTGAAAAAGCATTCCCATGTTTGGTTTCCATTAATCTCAATGCTTCATTATATTTCTGTTCGTCTAACAATATTCCCGACAATCGCAGTCGCGCAATATCTTTTAACTCAACTTCTTTCGCGTTATCCACGACCCATTGTAATTTTTCTTTGGCTGCCTGTTTATCACCTGCATCAAAATTGGTACGTGCAGCAATCATTGCGGCACGTGAAGCATAACCACTTGAAGGAAATCCTTCCATCAACAAGTAAGCCGCGTCATTAATTCTCTTTGCCTCTTTAGTTTGTTGGACCTGCTGCACTAAAACATATAAATCAGCGGCTTGCTCTTTCTGCTGTTGATTGTAATATTTCCATGCTTGTGTACCGCCAATTCCCGCAATAAAAATCGACAAAGTCACGATAATGGTCGTTCCGTAAGTTCCCCACCAGGACTTCAATCCATCAATTCTTTCCTGCTCGTCCAGATTATATGTCGCCATTTTTCTTCCTGAATATTTTAGAATTTAATAAATACGTTTATTAAGAATGTTAAAACCTGGATTTTTATTGTTGTTCTTTTATTAAATCAACTGCAGCTATCAGTCCAACTCTCACCTGGCTTATTGCTTCGCGTAATGGTTTTAAGCTTACTTCTTCGACTTGCGCTTCATCATCGCCAATAATCAATGCAAACCGTGCGCCGCTGGCATCGGCCTTCTTCATTTGCGATTTAAAACTTCCGCCGCCACAATGCAGTATCGCTTTGAGTCCGTTACTGCGTAATAATTCAACCGTTTTCCAGGCAAAATCAGCTGCAACTTCACCCTGGTGCACAACATAGGCATCAGGCACAGGAGACGTTATCTCCTTGCCACATTCCAACATTAATGACAATAATCGTTCGACGCCCATTGCAAAACCACTGGCTGTCGCTGCTTTACCGCCGATCTGCTCCACCAACCCATCATAGCGTCCTCCGGCACAAATCGTGCCTTGTGCGCCGAGCCTGTCTGTAATCCATTCAAATACGGTACGATTGTAGTAATCAAGCCCTCTGACAAGCTGTAAATTTATCTCGAAATCGATCCCTTGATTTCTAAGTAAATGCTGCAATGCTTCAAAGTGTATAAGTGAATCCTGGTCCAGATCATCAATTAATTTCGGCGCGCCATTAATGATCTCGCGCATTTCCGGATTTTTACTGTCCAGTATACGTAGCGGGTTGCTGTGCAGCCGTCTACGTGCATCGGTATCCAGCACATCCAGGTGATTTTCAAAGTACTTGATTAATCGTACGCGATGCAAGGCTCTTGATTCAATACTACCTAGCGTCCCAATCTCCAAACGCACGCCAGAAATACCCAGTTGATCCCACAGCCTCGCACACATCACGATATGTTCCGCATCAATATCTGGGCCAGCATAGCCCAGTGCTTCTACACCAACCTGATGAAATTGACGATAACGCCCTTTTTGTGGGCGTTCATGACGAAACATCGGGCCAGAATAGGATAATCTCTGTGGGCTGTCATATAACAAATTATGTGCAATTACTGCACGAACACAAGATGCTGTGCCTTCCGGACGTAGTGTCAAGCTATCACCATTGAGATGATCGACAAACGTGTACATCTCTTTCTCAACAATATCCGTCACAGAACCAATAGAGCGTACAAACAGATCCGTCTGTTCAACGATTGGCATACGAATGTTACGGTAGCCATAGGCTGCCAACCATTCATGCACGGTGTGTTCAAAAAATTCCCAACGATAGGATTCATCAGGCAGGATGTCATTCATCCCACGTACGGCCTGGATTATTTTAGTCATTCGCTGATTCTTTTATAACTATTCAGTTTTCTGTTCTTTAAGGATAGTTGACATAGTTATTTATGCCGCCAAGCTATAGCACACCCGATGGTTATTTCTTTTTTGGGTATTTTTCCCGCACATACTGATCAACAATCTGGCGAAATTCTTCGGCAATATTGTCGCCTTTCAGTGTCACTGTCTTTTGTCCATCCACATAAACCGGCGCTACCGGATTTTCGCCTGAACCCGGCAAACTAATACCAATATTGGCATGTTTACTTTCACCAGGGCCATTAACAACACAACCCATGACGGCTAATGTCATATTTTCCACACCATCATATTGCTCACGCCACGCTATCATCTGCTCACGTACATAGCGCTGGATACTGTCTGCCAGTTCCTGAAAATAAGTGCTGGTTGTACGTCCACAACCCGGACAAGCCGCCACTAACGGGACAAAGGCCCGCAGACCCATGGTTTGTAAAATCTCTTGCGCCACAATCACTTCACGCGTTCGATCGCCACCGGGTTCAGGTGTAAGTGATATTCGTATGGTGTCACCAATGCCTTCCTGCAGCAAAACTGACAATGCTGCAGCTGAGGCAACAATTCCTTTGGAACCCATACCGGCTTCCGTCAATCCAAGGTGCAATGCATAGTCACAGCGAGACGCCAGATCTCGATACACCGAGATTAAATCCTGCACACCGCTGACTTTACATGACAATACAATTCTACTTCGCGCCAATCCGATCTCTTCTGCTTTGGCAGCACTTTCCAGTGCAGACGTAATCAAAGCTTCACGCATGACATACCCTGCGTCTTTCGGGTCACTGGACTTGGCATTCTCATCCATGATGCGTGCCAGCATTTCAGGATCCAGACTACCCCAGTTAACACCAATACGAACAGGCTTGTCATATTTGCACGCGGTTTCAATCAATGTCGCGAACTGCTCATCACGCTTTTTGCCATGCCCAACATTACCAGGATTAATACGATATTTAGCTAATGCTTTTGCGCAATCCGGATGTTCAGTCAATAACTTGTGACCATTAAAATGAAAATCACCGACCAATGGAACATGACAGCCCATGTCATCAAGCCGTGCGCGGATAGTTGGCACCGCTTTTGCCGCTTCCATTGAGTTAACCGTAATGCGAACCAGCTCCGAACCCGCGCGAGCAAGTTGCGCAACTTGTGCTGTCGTAGCCGCCGTATTTACCGTGTCCGTATTTGTCATGGATTGGACAACCACGGGAGCATTACCACCAATAGTAACGGTACCAACCAGGACACCAACACTTGCACGCCGTTGTTTAAAAGTATTATTTGAGGACATATTGATCGTAAATATAAAGTCTTAGATGGTCGCAGGAATTAAAGGGGGATCTCATTCAAGTGTAAGGCGGGCGACACCTTCACTTTCACTGGTATACGGAGCTAAATCTATCGATCTATTGTTATAGCTTAGATCAACACCAGCAGCTTTGCCAATTACCAGCGTTAAGGGGCGCTTGCCTCTCACGACTTGCTCCATACCACCCGCATTTATTTGTTTGAAAATAATTTCATTTGCGCTATCTTTAACCTCAACCCAGGATTCATCGTTAAATTTAAAATGTAGTATGCCTTGGTCATTGCCATCCAAATTGTTGTTTTGGTTACTGGTTGATACGACCGGTGACAGTGGCAATTTCAACGCTATCTTTGCCTGCCCATTGGTTGATTCATTCTTGATTGAAATATCTGTTTCAATTTCATCATTCAGTGCCGACGTCCGCCCCCAATCAATACTTTGATGAATACCATAAATAACGAGCGATAACAGTATCAGCAACACCATTTTAAGCGAAGTACTCAGCCCCCTGCCACGATTACTACTACGTTGATTCCATTGCCAATCCGAAGAATAAGGTGTTATTTTCGGCTGATGCGTAATATTCCGAGACAAATTGGTTGGTAACGCTGACGGCAACAATTGCAGAATTGGCGCTGGATCCAGTTGCAGCAAATTAGCATAGTTCCGCACAAAACCACGTAAAAATGTGCGGCCATGAAGCTTTTCAAAGTCTTCTTTCTCTATCGCTTCAATTTGTTTTGCTGATAAACGTAACTGCCTTGATACCTCTCCAATGCTCATATTACGCGCTATTCTTGCAGCCCGCAGCTGATGACCAACCCCTTGAACTATACCTGCGGCATCAATCTCATTCATTTCTTTAACCATATTTTCTTTAAAATTACTTTGCTCAAAGGTATCTACTTCAATATTGTCTTGCTCAATGCGTTCTGTTTCGACGGTCGCTTTTATTTCGGCCGTCTCTGTGCTGACTATCGCTTTTTCAAGTAGCGCCACTTCAATGGTTTCAGCTTCAGTCACTTCTGTTTTTATGCCGCCACTTTGAACGCCTTTACCTTGATCCTCGTTATTACTCATCATT
Source organism: Nitrosomonas sp. (assembly GCA_030682075.1). Taxonomy (GTDB): domain Bacteria; phylum Pseudomonadota; class Gammaproteobacteria; order Burkholderiales; family Nitrosomonadaceae; genus Nitrosomonas. The sequence continues at coordinate 8,290 of JAUXRH010000046.1, read as the reverse complement.
TTAATCTGCCTTCTCGCAATGCTGATGCCTCTATAGACTCCGGAAAACGTTTCCGCAATTGATAAGCGAAACTATCTTCCGCATAATGATCACCGATCTCGCGTTCAATTTGTATCGCTAACCACAGACTCTGCGGCGTTGGTGTTGAATTCTGCATGTAACGAGAAAGCTTTGCTTTGGCCTCCATTACGTTTCCACTTCTAAAATCCACCTCAATTAACCCAATGACCGCAGCTGAATATGTTGAATCAATCAGCAAGGCCCGCTTGAAATATTCCGATGCCGCGCTATAACTATTACGCTTTAACTCACAAACCCCTGCATTTGTATAAGATCGCTCGGGTGCAGAATAAAGTCGATCCTTTAATGCTGTCATAAAGTGTTCAATGGCCCGATCCATCCGTTCAGGCATACGCTGACATAGAAACCAACCATAATTATTATGTATCTCAGGATCCTTAGGAGAAAACTTTAATGCTTGCTCAAAATTTTTCTGCGCCAGATCGTTTTCATGCAACGACATATAGATTAAACCGAACACATTATATGCAGGCGCATAACTGGAATTAGCCCGCAAGGCTTCTTTTACTTCCTCGATAGATACTTTATATTGGCCACGATAATAATATTCTGCTGCTAACCTGGTGTGTATTTTGGCACTTTGCTCAGCGCGTTGTTGGTGTTGTTCGGCTGACAGGTCACCTTGAACGGATTGCTGGACACAACCGCTTATCAACACAACTGACACCATGATGAATCCAAAGAGCATTTTCTTCATCGTGCCGCCTCCGTCATTCCATGCATTGTTCGTTGGGTTTTATCCAGCACCTGACCCGCCAGTTGACCGCATGCGGCAGCAATATCGTCACCCCGCGTTTTACGTATCGTAACAATCAACCCAGCTTGCATTAATACATCGCGAAAAATCCGTAATGATCCTGGTGAAGCGCGCTGATAACCAGAGCCTGGGAATGAATTAAAAGGAATCAAATTGAATTTACATGGCGTATCCCGCACCAATTTAACCAATTCATACGCATGCGCGGCACTGTCATTAATTCCGTCTAGCATAACATATTCAAAGGTAACAAAATCTCTGGGTGCGGCTACAAGATAACGTCGACAGGCCGCCAGCAATTCCTGGATTGGATATTTTTTGTTAATAGGCACCAGTTGATCGCGCAACGCATCGTTGGGTGCATGTAACGACACGGCCAACGCGACTGGACAACGCTCACGTAAACGGTCTATTGCCGGAATCAATCCAGAAGTGCTCACTGTTACGCGTCGCCGGGACAATCCATAGGCGTTATCATTCAGCATCAGATCCAATGCTGTCACAACATTTTCAAAATTGGCTAACGGTTCACCCATGCCCATCATGACGACATTACTAACGGCACGACTTCTATCTGCAATCTGTTGTTCTGCCCCATGTTGCTGAGCTGAACTTGCATCATTTAAAACAGGCGCACTAACCGTTTCAGCTTTAAGCACTTTGTTCGCCCACCACAACTGACCAATAATTTCCGACACGGTCAAATTACGATTAAAACCTTGTTTCCCAGTGGCACAAAATGAACAAGCCAAGGCACAGCCCACCTGGCTGGAAACACACAATGTTCCGCGATTCGCTTCAGGAATAAAAACTGTCTCAATACCGTTACCCGTACCCACTGATAATAACCATTTGCGCGTGCCATCTGCAGCAGTATGATCGCGAGTCGCCTTAGGAGACTCAATGACAGCAGCGACAGCAAGTTTTTCCCGCAGCCCCTTGGCCAAATCACTCATCTCGGCAAAGTCTGCCTTACCAAACTGATGAATCCAACGCAGTAATTGCTTCGCACGAAATGGTTTCTCACCAATTTCTATACAAAAACTGGTGAGTTGATCCATGTTTAAATCAAGTAAATTGATGGTCACAATATTGAGTTGTCGATTTTATATCCAGCGTCTAACGTGAGTAGACATCCAGTGTCGCAAAAAAATAGGCGATCTCAACGGCAGCAGTCTCTGGCGCATCTGAACCATGCACTGCATTCGCATCAATGCTGTCTGCAAAGTCCGCACGAATCGTCCCTTTTTCGGCTTTCTGCGGATCAGTTGCGCCCATTAAATCCCGATTCTTCTGGATGGCATCTTCGCCTTCAAGTGCCTGTATCATCACCGGGCCGGAAGTCATGAATTTCACCAGGTCATTAAAAAATGGACGTTCCCGATGCACAGCATAAAAACCTTCAGCTTCCGCCTGAGAGAGGTGTTTCATACGTGACGCAATGATTCTCAGACCACTGCTTTCAAAACGGGAATAGATCTCTCCAATGACGTTTTTTGCAACTGCATCAGGTTTAATAATGGATAATGTTCTTTCAACTGCCATCAAATACTCCGCTAACTAAGGAAAATAAAAGCGTATTTTAACAAAAAATACGTACTCAAACCGGAATAACAAAAGATATTGAGTAAAGTATATGCGAGCCAGTCAAAAAATTAGCTGGATTGATTAAAACTTACCTGAGAGGCTTCATGTTTAGTATCACTCTTTCTTGACACAGACAAGGGCACCTCTAAAAATTCAGAGCTCTAAACAAGACCAGGCGCGAATAAAAATATTGACGCAGCATATAATTGATATGTAAGGAAATATTTTTTGTGAGCAACGAAGTATGGTGACGAAACGGGGTAAGCAGGCAAGCCGCAAAGCGGCTGCTCGCAAATCTGGATTTTTAGCGGTGCCCACAACTCAATTCAGGACAACACAACGACTTCCGCCGTATTAATTGCGCGAGCACCGATTACTTCCAGTGGCGCCATATCCGCCGCCTTCGCTGACGACAGCGTTTGAATTATGAAAAATAACAAAGACAGAATTAACAGCTGATAGTTTTTCATTTTGCATCACTCCTATTTAATCAGTCCGATTAAATTCACCCTTACTTTTATTTTTTACGCAATATTGGGCGAGACCGAAAATAACCATGATTATCATAATAGGCTTCAACTCCATTATCCAGTGACCACCCGGGATAACCCAGCACAGGCACTGGCACCAGATCAGCACTTGTTGCAAGGGACTGACTTATAAAATCAGCTAACATCAAATCAATCGCTGTAAGCTGTAGTGATGATGGTTTACTAAAAAAATTTTCATCAACGGCAAGTACGATACCCTTCCCAGTCATACCCAGATAAGGATTTAATGCTTTTTCATAGAGCCCATGGCCAAATACAATAAACTTCATTTGGCTAAGTAACGCGGACCGATGCTCCCAGAATAATGTTTTCCATTCGAAATTTTTCAATAATTGAGTCAGCCGTACATCACTGCTTACGACGACCACACCCGATTCATCGAACAGTGTTGCAATATCCCGTAGTGGCCCACGCCGAGTTTCCTGCGCTTGCCGCTCCTGTAACTGTGCCTGATAATGTAACTGATTAAGTATTGCCTTGGCACGTGGAAAAGTGACCCACACCAGAGCGTTAAAAAGATCATGCCAGTTTTGTGTTCGCGTCTGCACTTCACCTGTCAGATAAATCCTTGGTTCGTATTGCTGGGTAAATTCATCAACTGACGTGCCTTGTGGAACAAAACGTACCAACTTACCAGACCGGGTAACCACATGATTATCAGCTCGGCCGATCAAATTCTCTAAATCTTTTAGATCGGGCCAGTCAATGAGCTTTTCAAGACTGCGGCCCGTCGAAATTATGGGCTCAAACAGGGGGGAAGTTTGTAGAAAATCAGGTTCCCAGTATTGCATACTCACTTCGTGGTGAGCTCTTCATTGGAACGAAGCTTGGTTGAAAGATAAATACACAAGACAGTCGCTATAATTGCAATAACACCGACGGCATCAAAGTGGGTCATCTCTCCAGTTACCGATACCCCCATAATGGAACCCGCCATTAGCGTAGCTAATCCAGCTGAAATTTGTTGTATCGATGAATTAAAGCTCATAAAACTACCGCGTACATGCGGTGCCACACTGGCGGTTATCAATGCCATTGCGGGAACGAATCTCCCTGTGACAAGCACCATGAATAGTGTCGTCACAGCCAATGCTTGAGCAATCGGCGCTTTTGACAGGTGTGTAACCAGCCAAATAGGTATGATAGATAAAATTGCAACTATACAGAATATTCTACGCTTGCCATAACGATCAGCAAGCTGACCAATCAAATGTGCCGCAAAGAAAGTAGACAAACCACCAAAGAAATAAAGATAAGGCAGATCAGCCTCACTCATTCCAACATTAACAACCATATAAGGACTAATAAAAGGAATGACAGTAAAACCAGCAAACATCAGCATTGCAATCAAAATAAAAGCAACCAGGTGATTTGCATTTGAAAAAATCTTCTGAAACTGTCGCAGAGGATTTCTGTCTCGCTGATGTATGAGATGACCGCGCACGGGTGGCAAGATACGCAATGCCGCGATGATAACCAGTAAACCCATGATAGTGAGGAAAACAAATGGGGCGCGCCAATCCATTATTTCAGCCAAAAAGAGGCCCGTTGGCACACCGATCACCGACGTGATTGGAAAAGATGACATCACAGTGCCAGTTGCCGCCCCCCGTCGATACTCAGGAATGATATCCGCAATAATGGAAAATACAGTTGCCCCCATCACCCCACCAAAAGCGCCAGCCACTGCCCTGGCCGCCAGCAATGTTTCATAATCCACTGCCAATGCACATAGCAATGTGGCGACACTAAAGCCTCCACACAAAACAATCAATGTCGCCTTACGATCGAAGTGGTCAATGATAAAGGCAGCAATAAAACCAAATATTCCGGCACTAAACATATAGATCGATACTAGCAGCGCAAACTGTTGTGGCGTAATCTCATATAGGCGCATGAATTGCGGACCCAACGGCATCATTATCGTAAAATCCAGAATATGGATGAACTGTATGCTGACCAGAACAGCCAGTATCGGCCACTCGCGCGCGGGTACCGGGTGTGGAATGACACCACAATCAACAAGCTCTGAACTACCACCAGTCTGGAGTATTTCTTCAGTATTTGGCATAAACCTGGGAAATCAGTTGAACACAGAATTTGCGTTAAGCGATAAGATAACGAGGCAAGGTGCTGCTCAGACAAGGACTATATAATGCTTGGCAAAAGTAGCAACGCAGCATTGTAGTCTTAGATCCAGCACAAAACTATGTCGCATTGTTAAACTCCCCTTTTGGGTGAATAGGCTATTCATCTTTTCTGCGTCTTATGCAATCCTCATATCGGAATCCTGGCGAATAACGGATTTTCCCAGCGCTAAAGTTTACTGACAAACTGGCTTGTTCTTCTAACTTACCGCTATACTATTGCTCAAACCACGTCCGCAAGGAGAACAAATGAATCTTGATCGCGTAAATTCAGGCCATGACCTTCCAAATGACTTCAACGTCATCATTGAAATACCAATGAACGCGGATCCTATCAAGTATGAAGTAGATAAGGAAACAGGCGCAATGTTCGTAGATCGTTTTATGTCTACGGCAATGCACTACCCCTGTAATTACGGCTATATTCCACACACTCTATCGGATGATGGTGACCCGGTTGATGTGTTAGTCATTTCTCCGGTAGCGCTTATTACCGGCGTCGTTGTACGTTGTAGACCGCTGGGCGTGTTAAAAATGACAGATGAAGCCGGCGAGGATGCCAAGCTTCTGGCTGTCCCCATCGATAAGCTGTGCAGTCTTTATCAAGATATCGGATCGTGTGATGATTTACCACAGCTGACACGGTCTCAAATCGCACATTTCTTTGCCCATTATAAAGATCTGGAAGAAAATAAATGGGTCAAGATTGAAGGCTGGGACGGCGTAGAAAAGGCCAAAACAGAAATTATGGCTGGTATTGATCGGTATAACTCTGCCAAAGACAAGCCCATGTTCTAATTCATACTAATCACGACAATATTAACCAGAATCATTACCGAACCAACAATCAGCCAACTTTTACCTGCTTTTTTTGCAGTTGGATGATTCTTTCTCATATAGGTAAAACCCATAATTACACCAATAATTGGGAAAATCACGGTGGCGATCATGATGCCAAGATAAAATCCGTTTGAAACCGCCTTACCATCATCTGATTTAGATGATTCAGGTTTCAGGTCAATGTCAGTAATTCGTTGGTGGACAATAGGATTGGATTCAGTTTTCGTGTTGACTGTTTGTCCACCAACTTCCGTCGTTTTATTACTTGCAGCTACCATTACCTGTGCGCTCGTATCTAATAAATTCTCTCCACAATTTGAACAAATCTCGTTTTGATCCGTATTTTCAGTTTCACATTTAGGGCACAGCATGACAGAGTCCTCGATTGTTATAAATTCGTGTACTGATAAGTTTCATACCGATGATTACAGGCAAACAACGATTAATTCTAAACCAGATGGAGGGTGAGATAAAATATTTCATTTCAGGATCTGCAACAATGAAATGCTGGATTATACCAGCGCTATTTTTTGGACCCCATCGATATTCTCAAATCATACCCAAACTATGCATTTAAACAAAATATAAATCACGGATTGATTGTAATCGTCACTGTATCCTGGAAAGTACTATCTACAACATTATCCTTATTATTGTCGACAGCAAACGTTACGATATAAGTGCCTGTTGGCAGACCCGTTGTACTGCCACTCAGAATGGTCAACAAAGGCAAGTAGACTAAAGATCCACCAAATGCGCGAATAGCAGAGTCAGAACGAACAAACGCTAACCGACTATCAAGCCAGAAAGTACCAGATGGTGTATTCGCCCAGACCCAGTAATCCGCCTGATCTCCAATACTAAGGCCGGGATCTAGTGCTACTTCCAGCGTCAGTTTGTCCCCTTGTGTAAGCGTTATCGCATCAGATACGTTATTCGCCAGAACAGTCGTCATTGGAAATTCTTGCGCGGGCGGTTGCAACTCATCATTAAAAAACCAGAAGAAATCTGTATTGAAGGAAATTTTTCCATCCGTAACAATAAAATGATTTTGATGCTGCGGGAGAAATGTCCCGGTAATATGACAGGCGGAAAACGAAGCCTTATTATCAAAATTAATGACAATATCAGCGCTATCCGTAAATCCTTCATATCGCAGGATCAGCTTATAGTCATCCGCTGTCCCTGCCAGCATATCGATCCCGCTCATACCCAGGCGTAATGTCGCCACGTCATCAGCCGTCAGAGAACGCTGACTTTCACCCGACCGTATGCCTTGTTGCATTACCGCTTCCGTATTGTTATAACCCAGCAAAGCAGAAACATTACGGTCACCATTTGCCACAAAAAGATGACCATCAGGAAGATCTGCAAGCTCACGGCTATAAGTCGTTTTATCCACGACTTCATCGACTATCACAAAAGGGTTATTATCTGCTCTACGGAACCAGTGCAAATTAATATCATCTCCACGAATATCATCACTGGATCCAATAATACCGTCAGCGCCACTATCGAGATCAAAGCTATTATTAACGCCTTTGATTGTCCTTGTGTAATTCTTATCAGTGCCGCTTAACCCCGATTCCGAAGCTAAATTTGGATGCGCCAAACCAATACAATGACCCAGCTCATGGAGTACTACGGATTCGAAATCAAATTGTGTCTGTGGAAGACCGGGATCATTTGTCATTACATTCCCTATAGTAGGGACTAAACGGTTCCAGGTATCGATTGCATTCTGCACGGAGATCTCCATTTCTGCGGCATGGGGGGATGAAGGCGAGATTCCAACAGTTACCATTAAATTTCCTCCGAATCCCTCATATCCGGTTGGGTGTGTGATTACATCTACGCCATGTGTTTCATCTGCGAACTGGAATGAGCCTGAGTAGGCAGGCGCAGCAGCCTCAAAGACGATAAGCATCACTAGCACCAGCCCATTCTCAACGATGCTGAGACCGATTGCCTTATCAATGGCTTTTATCATTGTTATTAAATATAAGTTACCCGAATAATAATCCAGTTTTCACCGGATTCAACCTGGGCAGGGGCTGACGAGTGGTCGCCTATCGGACTTAAGTGATCGTAGCGAGCAAAGTGGGGAAGCGAGGACAGATTGACCGGATTTTGAGGCGCATAGTCATTCCATGCAACGAAAAATCGGGGTAGCTTATCCCATTTGCGCAGCAGATCAGCTTTAAGTCGACAGGCTCCTAGATCACAACTTCTACCAATCTCCTCCAGAGCAAGGCATTCGTAAGGGTTACTTTACCCGCATTCCTGGTTGCGCGCCTTCATCAGGCGATAATATGAATAGCCCTCCC
>JAUXRH010000045.1 GCA_030682075.1 Nitrosomonas sp. | reverse complement strand
CGGCTTGCCTGCTTACCCCGTTTCGTCACCATACTTCGTTGCTCACAAAAAATATTTCCTTACCTATCCATCATATGCTGCGTCAATATTTTTTATTCGCGCCTGGTCTTGTTTAGAACTCTGAATTTTTAGAGGCGCCCTAATGACTGTTATGTTAAATTTAAACTGACATTTGAATCAATTGGATGTTATTTTTATATCACTTAGTGATATGATGATAAAATGCGAATTTATAAAACGAAAGTTTTTGACCGATGGTTAAAAAAGACAGAGCTGACAGACGCTGACTTGATACGGGCTGTCAACGAAATGAACAACGGTTTGATTGATGCTGATCTGGGCGAACAAGTATTCAAAAAGCGTATTGCTCTACCGGGTCGAGGCAAACGATCCGGGGTTCGTACTTTGGTGGCCAGTAAAATTCATGATCAATGGTTTTTTTTGTATGGTTTTGCCAAGAATGAACGCGACAGTATTTCTGATCAAGAGCTCAGGGTTTTACAAGCCATTGCTGGCAGTTGGTTGGAACAGGAACAACATCTGTTGCAACGAGCTATTGAAAGTGGAGAATTGAAAGAGGTAACAAAAGATGACACATAAGCACAGTCGTTTATTAGCAGAAATGCTGGAAACCGCCGAGGGACTGCATCAGTCAGATTTGATTGATAAACGTCGGATGTCAGAAATTCAGGCACTGTGTCAGTCGACGGTTGAACCGATCTCGCCTAATGACATTAAAGCCTTGCGTGAGAGTCTTAATGTTAGTCAATCAGTATTTGCCGTGTTATTGAATACCAGTATTTCTACCGTACAAAAATGGGAGATTGGTGACAGGCATCCGAGTGGCCTATCGCTCAAATTACTGAATATTGTAAAACGGCATGGTATGAGTGCATTGGCCTAAAAAAGGGGACGCTACCTTTTTTCCCCTTACAAAGAATCAGACCCTTTTACTTCGATTGAAGGGGGGTGCAGACATCGGGGTCAGGCCTTACATTTGACATTTTCTTTCCTTCATCTTCACTCCACCCCGCGCCACCTTGTCTTTTCCTCGTTTCGCATAAATGAGTTTTATGTAAAATTAACGGTTTCTGCTTTCTTCATTGAGCATCGAGAAAATAGCGGGGTAATCGGGCCAAGGCCGAAAATCGCCCGAATGTCACTCCAATATATTTATATAAAACAATCGGTTAGATGGGGTTGCTTAAGAGGGTCAAACCTCATTAAAAAAAGACCCCATTGATTTATGCTTTTAATTGACGTGGTATCTATGCGCGGCTTACAATTTTAAAAGTAATAATTTTCAAGGTGATTGCCATGGCTGCCGTAACATTTGATACGCTCAAATTCGTCGAAAAACTTAGAAGCGCTGGTGTGCCTGAAGAACAAGCTAAAGCAATTTCAGAAGCCTTTCGTGAAGCGACTGGCGAGGCTGATTTAGCAACCAAGCGCGATCTGAATGATTTTGAGTTAAGGGTAGAAGCACGAATCGATAAGCTTGATACACGCATAAGGGGAGAATTGACACTTGTAAAATGGATGTTGGGCGTTATTATTGCTGCGGAAGCCATGCCATGGTTTGTCAAGCTGTTTACATAAAAGGTCAAATAGGGGTCAGGCCTTACATTTGACATTTCCCTTCTTCCCTTCTTCTTCACTCCACCCCGCGCCACTCCGTCTAGCCTATGCAAAAAGGGGACGCTACCCTTTTTTCTCCTCAAATAATGAGGCCTTACATTTGACATTTTCTTTCTTTCCTTAATCTTCACTCCACCCAACGCCACCCTGTTTTTTCCTCGTTTCGCATAATGAGTTTTATGCTAGGAGCCTGTCGGACTTTGGAATCGTCGGCTGCAAATCGACCGCGCCGGCTCCTTTTTTGCCGATTTCTTGCCCCATGGAACAACCATGCGGCGGCGAAATCGGCAAAAAACGACCTCGGCGGGGTCGATTTTCGCTA
>JAUXRH010000041.1 GCA_030682075.1 Nitrosomonas sp. | reverse complement strand
CGGCTTGCCTGCTTACCCCGTTTCGTCACAACACTTTGTTACTCGCAAAAAATGTTTCCTTACATATCAAACATATGCTGCGTCACCATTTTTTACTCGTGCCTCGTTTTGTTTAGAACTTTGAATTTTTAGAGGCGCCCTTCTATCCATCTACCGCTTTTGTTAACGTAAAATTATAAATCAGATAATAACCACCGCGTTCAACCAAGGTGATATTAAGATTAACAAGGCCAGCATCAAAGTTAACTGTTCCTGAATAATTGATTCTTTTTTCTCCAATCAATGAAAATGCACTGACCACTTTTGAGAACGCTAATTCATCAAGTGAACGATATCTTCCAAAATGTCGGTAAAGATTAAGTAATTCATCGAGTTGCATTTCATTGACCGTTTTCTGCGCTTCAGGAGACAGGTTTCGCAGTAGTGCCTGTTTTTCCCACCCGGATATCTCAGTTAGAATTTGATTGATGGCCGTTATCGCTGTACGCTGATAGTGTGTCTTTTGTTGACTGGTATAAAAATACAGCATGGCTACCAATGTCAATAGAAGGAATACAATGATACGTAGTGTTTGAGTTTGCATTATTAGCTTAATTGAAAATTATTTGATTTGTTTTACCAGAATGGATGAATCACTAAATGTCTTCCCATAAATCCCCATTCAACGCACCCTTCGGCAAATCCACCCCGAAATGTTGAAAAGCAATGGCTGTCGCCATTCGACCACGTGGCGTACGTTTCAAAAATCCTTGTTGGATCAAGTAAGGTTCCAGCACATCCTCAATGGTGTCACGTTCTTCGCTGATAGCCGCAGCCAAATTATCTACCCCAACCGGGCCCCCACCAAATTTCTCCAGTACGACTAACAATAATTTTCTATCCATCAAGTCAAGTCCAATTGCGTCCACATCCAGCATAACCAACGCAGCATCCGCTACCTGACGGGTAATATGGCCATCTGCCTTAACTTCAGCATAATCACGCACCCGACGTAGTAGTCGATTGGCAATTCGTGGGGTACCACGAGAGCGGCGTGCAATTTCCATGGCGCCATCAGGAGAAATTTGCATATTCAGCAGCCCGGATGAACGAGTCACAATCTTACTCAGTTCGGCTACTGAATAAAACTCCAGGCGAGAAACAATGCCAAAACGGTCACGTAACGGGTTAGTCAGCATGCCAGCTCTTGTCGTGGCGCCAACTAAAGTAAAAGGGGGTAAATCAAGCTTAACTGAACGTGCAGCGGGACCTTCACCAATCATAATATCCAGTTGATAATCTTCCAGGGCAGGATAAAGAATTTCCTCTACCAGCGGTGAGAGACGGTGAATTTCATCAATGAATAACACATCATGGGGTTCAAGATTAGTTAGCAATGCTGCCAAATCTCCAGGACGTTCCAGAACCGGACCCGAAGTATGCCGCAAGCTCACCCCCATCTCTCTAGCAATGATATGCGCAAGCGTTGTTTTACCTAATCCAGGTGGGCCAAACAAGAGCACGTGATCAAGTGCTTCATTGCGTCGTCGAGCCGCCTCAATAAAGATCTGCAACTGTGCACGAATTTTTTCTTGCCCGATATATTCTTCCAGTTGCTTAGGGCGTAACGCACGCTCCTGAATTTCTTCTTGAGCGGAAGAAGGTACTGCAGCAATTAATCGATCAGTCTCAATCATTCATATGGGTTTCTTTGTTATTTTTCCTTTGAAAGCAATTTCAATGCTTGACGTATACCGTCAGAAACGCTGGTATCTGATGGCATTTGCTTGATTGCCCAATTTGCTTCGCGATCGTTATAGCCTAAGGACAACAAGGCATTGAGTATGTCACTATCACCTTTTACAGATGAAGCTGCATTATCACCACTGATCGCGACAAAATCGAGTTTATCACGTAATTCCAGCAGTAAGCGCTCGGCAGTTTTCTTACCGATACCAGGAATTCTAATCAGTCGACCACTATCCTGAGTTGCGACGGCATGATGCAGATCAAAAACACTTAAACCGGACAATAAAGCCAGTGAGGTTCTTGTACCAATACCTGATATTTTTACAAGCTGACGAAAAACCTGCCGCTCATCTTCCGCACCAAAACCAAACAGCAGATGCATATCTTCACGTACGACAAGGTGTATGTGCAATGTAATTTGCTCACCGATGGCGGGCAGATTAAAAAAGGTACTCATTGATACATTTATCTCATAACCAACACCTTGCACGTCAACTAATACTAGCGGCGGCTGCTTCTCCAGCAAAAGTCCTGTTATCCTGCCGATCATACCAGTCGCCCTCGTTTCATTCGATAACCTGTTGTAAAAATGCCACCTAACCCAGACTCACCATGTGCATGGCAAATAGCGCAAGCAAGGGCATCCGCTGCATCCGCGCTTGGTTTACCCGCGAGCTTCAGCAAACGCACCACCATTTCCTGCACTTGATCTTTTTTTGCATGGCCATTACCAACGACCGCTTGTTTGACTTGGAGTGCCGTGTACTCGGCTACAATGAGATTATTTAAGACAGCCGCACAAATCGCAGCACCACGCGCTTGTCCAAGCAATAGCGTTGATTTTGGATTCACGTTAACAAATACTTGCTCAACCGCAACTTGATCTGGCTGATACTGCAGGATCACTTCATTAAGGTTTTCTAGAATTAACTTCAGGCGTAACGGTAAGGCTTCACCCTGTGTTTTAACGCAGCCGCTGCTGACATAGGTCAACGTCCCACCATTTTTATCAATTATCCCGAAACCGGTAATACGAAGCCCAGGATCTATGCCAAGAATACGAATATTATCACCTGCAAGTTAGAAAAGGATACACTCCATGTATCACGATTCTTATTCAATTTGCGGGATGTTTTGTGGACAGACAATCAATCAAAAACTGCTGATGTATAAACTGCCTGCACATCATCAAGGTTTTCCAGAGCATCCAGTAATTTCTGCATTTTTACCGCATCATCACTGGTCAATTCAATTTCATTCATTGGCTTCATTGTCACTTCGGCATGTTCTGAATTAAAGCCAGCTTTATCCAAGGTCGCCTTAATAACAACAAATTCATAAGGTGCAGTAATTACCTCAATGCTACCATCATCGTTCGTCACCACATCTTCAGCTCCTGCTTCCAGTGCTGCGTCCATTAATTCTTCTTCATTAGTACCGGGGGCAAAAAGTAATTGACCGCAATGTTTAAACAAGAATGCGACTGAACCATCAGTACCCAGATTACCCCCATATTTGGTAAATGCGTGGCGTACATCAGCAACGGTACGTATCCGATTATCCGTCATACAGTCAACCATGACTGCTACACCGGCGGTACCATAACCTTCATAACGTATTTCTTCGTAGTTAACACCTTCCAGATCGCCGCTACCACGTTTGATCGCACGCTCGACATTATCTTTGGGCATATTCTGCTCATAGGCTTTATCCACCGCCAGACGCAAACGCGGATTACTGTCAATATCTGGACCACCCATGCGCGTAGCAACAGTTATTTCTTTGATAAGTCTTGTGAAGATTTTACCGCGCTTGGCATCTTGCGCGGCTTTCTTATGCTTAATATTCGCCCATTTGCTGTGACCGGCCATTTATCAATTTCCTATATTAAAGTAGCTTAATATTACCATCCGGTTTTCTACTGATAAACCAGAAGCTTCAACTCCGAGAAAGAACATCTTTAAGAAAGGCAATATACCCAGGACTACCGTCAAAAAAACTGAAGGCAAGCTTCACATTTATTCTACCGTTACAGCCTTTGCCAGATTCCTTGGCTTATCTACATCAGTACCTTTCTGTAATGCAACATGATATGCCAATAATTGTAGTGGAATAGTGTGAAGGATTGGGCTAAGTAATCCTGCGTGTTCCGCTAAACGGATAATATGTACACCCTCACTTTGCTGTATCAGAGAATCTGCATCAGCAAACACATAAAGTTCTCCACCACGGGCATGAACTTCTTGCAAATTAGATTTGAGTTTTTCCAGTAATATGTCGTTGGGCGCAATAGCGACAACGGGTATATCACTGTCTACCAGTGCTAACGGCCCATGTTTCAGCTCACCTGCAGCATAAGCTTCCGCATGGATATAGGAGATCTCTTTGAGCTTAAGTGCGCCTTCCATGGCAATGGGATAATGTACGCCTCGACCAAGAAACAAAGCGTGACGTTTTTGTGCGAATTTCTTAGCCCATATTTTAACTTGTGGCTCGACTTGCAAAGCAAGTTGCAAAGCAGCTGGCAAATGACGTAAGGCTGTTATCATTTCATATTCACGTTCACGAGATAATCTCTTCCGCATTTTTGCCAATGTTACGGTTAGCAATAATAATGTAGCCAGTTGGGTAGTAAAAGCTTTGGTCGAAGCAACCCCAATTTCCGGGCCAGCGCGTGTAAGAAAACGTAATTCTGTTTGACGTATCAAGGCACTTTCAGCCACATTACAAATTGCTAAACTGTGACGATGGCCCAGCGATTTAGCATAATTAAGTGCCGCCAATGTATCGGCAGTTTCACCAGACTGGGATATCCCGACCACCAAAGTATTTGGATTGGCAACAGGGTCGCGGTAGCGGTATTCACTGGCAATCTCAACATTGCAAGGCAAACCTGCTACAGTTTCCAACCAATAGCGCGCCACAAGCCCAGCATGATAACTGGTGCCACAAGCAAGAATGAGGATGCTATCGGTCTGGCTAAAAATGGTTTCTGCTTCATTGCCAAACAATCTCGGTGAGATAGAGCTTGCATTGAATACCATTTCCAGTGTATTTGCTACCGCATCAGGTTGCTCGAAGATTTCCTTCTGCATAAAATGGGTATAAGGCCCCAGATCAATGGCTTCAGCGGTCAAGTTACTTTCATGGACAATGCGAATAGCTTCTTTACCCAGTTTTCCATTAAGGCCGTTGAAAATACGATAACTATCACAAACCAGTTCGGCAACATCACCTTCTTCCAAATAAATCATCTTTTTTGTCACCTGCAGCAACGCAGAGGCATCTGATGCGGCATAATTACCTTCTTTACCCAGTCCCAGAATTAACGGAGCTCCATTACGCGCCACTATAATACGCTCAGGTCTGGCTTCTTCTATGACAGCGATGGCATAAGCGCCTTGTAATTCGGCGACAGAGGCACAAACCGCTTCTAATAAGTCATGTATTTGATGGTGATTAAACGCAATTAAATGCGCAATGACTTCCGTATCCGTATCAGAAATAAACTCAAATCCTGCGTCCTGTAAACGCCTGCGCAAGACCTCATGATTCTCAATAATACCGTTATGTACTACCGCTATTTTAGAGATCTCACCTGAGAAATGAGGGTGGGCGTTACGCTCGGAAGGCGCACCATGCGTTGCCCAACGGGTATGTGCAATACCTGCAAGGCCCTGTGCCTTCTGTTCATCCACTAGTTTACCAAGCTCAGCGACACGCCCCGTCGTACGTAATCTATGCAAATTTTGGTTGGCCACGACGAGGCCAGCTGAGTCATAACCCCGATATTCAAGACGGAGCAGACCTTCCAGTAAAATTGGGACAACATTTACTTTTGCAACTGCACAAACTATTCCGCACATATACAGTTTTTTGTATTTCGTTTGTTAGAACAATTACAATTAAAAAAAGAAACCGTTTTATTTTTTGTTTTTGACTGGGCGTATCCAGCCCGCAACGCTTACTTGCTTAGATCGCGATAGGGTTAATTTTCCTGGCGGCGCATTCCGTGTAATAGTTGAGCCTGCACCTATAACTGCTCCTTCTGCAACAGTCACCGGTGCAATAAGCTGAGAATCAGAACCAATAAACACATTATCTTCAATGATCGTTTGATGCTTATTAACACCATCATAATTACAGGTAATCGTTCCGGCACCTATATTGACATTCCTGCCAATCAGAGTATCGCCGATATAGCTCAGGTGACTCGCCTTAGTGCCGGTAGCAATTGTACTATTTTTTACTTCAACGAAATTTCCAATATGGACATTATTTCCAAGCTCAGTCTTAGGTCGAAATCTTGCATAAGGCCCAATTTGACAAATCTCACCAATCACCGTATCTTCAATCAAACAGTTTGGTGCAATAATTGTTCCTGCCGCAACGCTGACATTCTTTAATATGTTATTTGCTTTGATAATTACATTATCACCAAGTATTACCTTTCCTTCAAAAATACAATTGATATCTATTTCCACATCGTGGCCACATATAAGTTCACCGCGAATATCAATGCGCGAAGGGTCTGCTAAACTAACACCCTGATCAAGTAATTTATCCGCGCAGTTTCTTTGATAAATACGCTCTAAAGCAGCCAATTGGTGTTTACTATTAACACCTAATATTTCCCATGCATCCACTGGTTTAACAGTTACAACATCGATTCCTTGTTTAACTGCCATAGCGATAATATCGGTCAGATAATATTCATTTTGTTTATTTTTTTTCCCTATGTTTGGCAGCCACTTATGTAATAATTGGTTTGGAATTACCATCATTCCCGTATTAATCTCACGTATTTCCTTCTCTTCGAGAGAAGCATCTTTTTCCTCAACAATTGCAATTACTTTATTTGCACCTACATCACGAATGATTCTGCCATAACCCTGCGGTTTCTCTAGTTCAACACTTAACAATGCACAGGATTTATTTTCGGACGCGTGAATTAACTTATCCAAGGTCTCTGACCTTACTAAAGGAACATCACCAAACAGGATGAGTGTCAAACCATTTTCCGACAATGATGGCAATGCTTGTAATAAAGCATGACCTGTGCCTAACTGTTCTGTCTGCTGAATCCAGTTTAGATCAGTATCAGTTATTGCCTGTCGTACCATATCACCGCCATAACCATATACAATGCATATGTTTTTGGGAGAAAGTACACGCGCTGTTTTAAGTACATGTGCCAACAAAGGTTTTCCTCCAAGCCCATGTAAAACTTTTGGAATAGAAGACCGCATGCGTTTACCTAGCCCTGCTGCTAATATGACGATATTTAATTTTGACGACTTAGACACAATACGAGTGATAACTCTTCAATTAGGCCTAGATGTAATTAAAATGATCATTTGTCCCCATCGTAACATACAAAAAAGGCGACCTGAGTCGCCTTTTTTGTGAGTCGCATTGTCCTAATGACCGCGCTTTTTAAGTTTCCGTATTGCTGATATTTGAGCAGTCGCTTCAATTAATTCTGCTTGCGCACGGACATAATCCATCTCAGATTTGCGATTCGCAATCGCTTCTTCCGCAGCCAGCTTCGCTTCAATCGCCTTCGCTTCATCAAGATCTGCACTACGCACAGCTGTGTCTGCCAGGATTGTTACAGTGTCAGGCTGAACTTCAAGCATACCGCCTGAAACATAAATAAGCTCTTCTTCCTTCAGCGGCGCCTTAATACGCACCATCCCTGACTTAATACGAGTCAACATGGGTGTATGGCGTGGATAAATTCCCACTTCCCCCATTTCAGCGGGAGCGACAAGAAATTCTGCAGCGCCAGAATAAATTGATTCCTCAGCACTGACGATATCTAAATGAAATACGGTACCCATTAATATAATAGCTCTCTCGTATTTTTATTGAATTGTTTTTGCTTTCTCAACAGCTTCTTCTATTCCACCAACCATGTAAAAAGCCTGCTCTGGAAGATGATCATACTCACCATTAACGATACCCTTAAATCCTTTAATGGTATCCTTTAATGATACATATTTACCAGGACTACCAGTAAAAACTTCCGCAACATTGAATGGTTGTGATAAAAAACGCTGTATCTTACGAGCTCTTGCAACTGCTAATTTATCATCTGGCGAGAGTTCATCCATGCCAAGAATTGCGATGATATCACGCAATTCCTTATAACGCTGCAATGTCTGTTGTACATCTCGCGCGGTATTGTAGTGTTCTTCTCCTACAACCTGAGGATCGAGTTGACGTGATGTTGAGTCGAGTGGATCAACCGCCGGATAGATACCCAATGATGCAATATCTCGCGATAAAACAACCGTTGCATCCAAGTGACCAAATGTTGTTGCCGGTGATGGGTCAGTTAAATCATCAGCGGGTACATATACAGCTTGAATCGATGTTATTGAACCAGTCTTCGTGGAAGTTATCCTTTCCTGTAAACGACCCATTTCTTCAGCAAGTGTTGGTTGATATCCTACAGCCGATGGCATACGTCCAAGTAAGGCAGACACCTCAGTTCCAGCTAAAGTATAGCGATAGATATTATCTACAAAAAATAACACATCCCGCCCCTCATCCCGGAAAGCTTCAGCCATTGTTAATCCTGTTAATGCAACACGCAATCTGTTTCCTGGCGGTTCATTCATCTGGCCATAAACAAGTGCAACCTTATCAAGTACGCCAGAATCTTTCATCTCGTGGTAAAAGTCATTACCCTCACGTGTACGTTCACCCACGCCAGCGAATACTGAATAACCACTGTGCTCAATTGCAATATTCCGGATTAATTCCATCATATTGACAGTTTTACCTACGCCTGCACCGCCGAATAATCCAACTTTACCGCCTTTAGCAAACGGGCATACCAGATCGATTACTTTAATACCAGTCTCAAGTAATTCAGTAGATGCAGATAACTGATCAAAAGCTGGCGCTTCACGATGTATAGACATGTGTTTTTCCGCGCCAATATCACCTGCTTCATCAATTGGTCTACCTAGTACATCCATAATTCGACCAAGTGTTTTAGTTCCAACCGGTACCGTTATTTGTTTTCCGCTATTTGTTACAATCATTCCTCGACGCATGCCATCAGAAGATCCAAGTGCAATTGTACGAACAATTCCATCGCCTAATTGCTGTTGTACTTCAAGGGTTAATTCTGAACCCTCCATTATTAATGCATCATAAACCTTTGGTATTTCATCGCGCGAAAACTCGACATCAATCACTGCGCCAATACATTGAACAATTTTTCCTTGACTCATTGTTGTTCCCTAAATACTAATAAAATATTTATACGGCTGCTGCGCCCCCAACTATCTCTGACAATTCTTTTGTAATAGACGCCTGTCGAGATTTATTATAAACCAACGTTAATTCATCTATCACGGTACCTGCATTATCAGAAGCAGCCTTCATTGCAACCATCCTTGCCGATTGCTCAGAAGCCATATTTTCGGCCAAAGCCTGATAAACGAGTGCTTCGACATAACGCACCATGATATCGTCTATAACAGGCTTTGCTTCCGGTTCATAGATATAATCCCAAGCAACTTTCTTACCTTCATCGATTTCTGGGTCACGCTGCAGGCGATCATCAGAAAGCGGCAAAAGTTGCTCCATTATCGGCTCTTGCTTCATCGTATTAATGAAGCGATTGTAAAAAATATACACTCGATCAAAGCGATCCTCGGTATATCCATCAAGAACAACCTTAATAGCGCCGATCAATTTCTCCATATCAGGTGAGTCGCCTAGCCCTATAATCTGCGATATAACATTAGCTCCGATCCGATTCATAAAACCTAGACCTTTATTACCGATACAGCTGACTTCTATTTGCTCATCTTCGGCTTCCCAGGATTTCATTTGACTAAGCACTTTACGCAATACGTTGGTATTCAGCCCGCCACAAAGTCCCTTATCCGAAGTAACGATAATTATGCCGATTCGATTCACTGTGTCGCGTTCAATCAGAAAAGGATGACGATATTCCGTATTAGCGCGACTCATATGCGCTGCAACATTACGGATCTTTTCACCATATGGCCGCGCTTTCTTCATACGATCTTGCGCTTTACGCATTTTAGATGCCGCCACCATTTCCATAGCGCGCGTTATCTTTTGCGTATTTTTAACACTCTTTATCTTGTTCCGTATTTCTCTGCTACCCGCCATGGCTTAATATGTTCCGTTTTGCTTAAATTCCTGAATCGCAGCATTTAGCTCACTTTCTGTGGCAGCATCAAGTTCTTTAGTATTCTCGATCTTGTCCAGGATGGTGCCATGATTGCTTCTTATGTAGCTTTTCAATGCTGATTCGAAGGCCAATGCACGACCAACCTCTACATCATCCATGTAGCCTTGATTTACTGAGAATAAAGTCAATGCCATTTCTGAAATGCTAAGCGTGGCATATTGTGGCTGCTTCATTAATTCAGTCGCCATCTTGCCTCGCTCCAACTGCTTACGTGTCGCCTCGTCCAGATCGGAAGCAAATTGTGCGAAGGCTGCCAATTCTCTGTATTGCGCAAGTGCCAGTCGAATACCGCCACCCAGCTTCTTAATAACCTTAGTTTGCGCTGCGCCCCCCACCCGAGAGACTGAAACACCGGCGTTAATTGCTGGACGTATACCCGCATTAAATAAATCCGTCTCCAGAAAGATTTGCCCATCCGTAATTGAAATTACATTGGTTGGAACAAATGCTGTCACATCACCTGCCTGAGTTTCAATTATCGGCAAAGCTGTCAATGAACCGGTTTTACCTTTAACAGCACCTTGAGTCGCATTCTCTACATATGCCGCACTAACCCGAGCTGCGCGCTCGAGTAAACGCGAGTGCAGATAAAATACGTCACCGGGATATGCTTCCCGCCCTGGTGGGCGACGCAGCAACAATGAAATTTGCCTGTAAGCCCAGGCTTGCTTAGTTAGATCATCATAGATGATGAGCGCATCTTCGCCCTTATCCCGAAAATACTCACCCATAGTACAACCAGAATATGGCGCTATAAATTGCATAGCTGCTGATTCAGATGCCGTTGCAGCAACAACGATTGTATATTCCATCGCGCCATGCTCTTCTAATTTGCGTACTACAGTCGCTATTGAAGAAGCTTTTTGCCCAATCGCAACATAGATACAGACCATATTCTGGCCTTTCTGGTTAATAATCGCATCTATTGCAACTGCTGTTTTGCCAGTTTGACGATCACCTATGATTAACTCACGTTGTCCACGCCCAATCGGAACCATTGAATCAACTGCCTTCAATCCGGTTTGCAAAGGCTGATCAACCGACTGACGCCAAATTACACCAGGAGAAATCTTTTCGATTGGCTCTGATCTTTCTGATGTTACGGGTCCTTTACCATCTATTGGCTGTCCGAGTGCATTAACTACTCGACCCAGTAAACCTTCACCAACAGGCACTTCTAAAATTCGCCCGGTACACTTAACTGCATCCCCTTCCGAGATATGCTCATAGGCACCCATAATGACTGCACCGACAGAATCACGCTCAAGATTCAGCGCCAGACCATACGTGCCACCAGTAAATTCCAACATTTCACCTTGCATAACATCGGACAAACCATGTATACGCACAATACCGTCTGTAACAGAAACAATAGTACCTTGTGTCCGGACGTCTGATGTAAGGTCAAGTCCTTCGATTTTCTTCTTAATCAGCTCACTGATTTCGGATGGATTTAACTGCATTTCAAATAACTCCTAGCTTTTAAGGGCAATTGCCATGGCTTCGAGTTTACCGCGTATAGAAGTATCGAGAATCTTGTCACCAATCTCAACTTTGACGCCGCCTATTAATTCCGGGTCAATACTCACTTTAGCTTCTATTCTACGTTTAAACTTGTGTTCTAAACTATCTATCAGCTTTCTTAATTGACTCTTATTCATTGCGAACGCTGAAACAATACTTGCTTCTAGCACACCTTCGTGCTCCGCCTTTAATTGCTCGAACAGCTCACTTACTTGAGGCAAAACATTTACTCGACCATTCTCTACTATTAGAAAGATAAAGTTACGGTTTTGATCATTCAATTTATTTTTACAAATATCAAGAAGTAATTCAGAAAATTGCTTAACTGAAACACTTGGACTGTCACCGATGATTCTTATACGCTCATCATTAACTACCAGAGCCAAAAATCGCAACATATCCGACCATGCCGCCAATGCCTGGCTTTCTACAGCCAACTTAAATATTGCCTCTGCGTATGGCCTAGCAATAGTAATAGCCTCAGCCATTATTTAATTTCTTCTTCAATAGAGACAAGCAGATCTGCATGTGCGCCAGCATCCACTTCACGGCGCAGTATTCTTGCCGCTCCTGCGATAGCTATTTCTGCTACTTGCTGCCGCAACACTTCTTTTGCGCTAAATACTTCGTGCTCAATTTCCGCCTTGGCACCAATGAGTATACGGCTACCTTCTTCCTTAGCGATTAATTTGGCTTCTTCGATGATTTCAGACGCACGCTTTTCAGCTAACGTAACAATCTCTGCTGCACGCTGCCTGGCTTCCTTCAAAACTTCCGTAGATCGCTGACTCGCCAATTCCAGATCTTGTTTTCCACGCTCACCAGCCGCCAACCCATCAGCAATTACTTTTTGCCGCTCTTCTATTGCTTGCATCAATGGCGGCCATACGTACTTGATTGTAAACCAAATAAAAATTGAGAAGGCCAATGCCTGTGAAACAAGAGTGAAATTAATATTCATGCCTAAACCTTAATATTGTTGCCATTAACAAAAATCATTATTGCACAACAGCAAGCAAAGGATTCCCAAAAGCAAACAACATGGCCAAACCAACAGCAATAATAAATGACGCATCAGTTAACCCAAGCAACAGAAACACCTTACCTTGCAAAGTGGGAATCATTTCCGGTTGACGCGCAGCACCTTCCAGAAAACGACTACACATTATACCAACGCCAATACAGGCTCCCGCAGCACCAAGGCCGATCATTAACCCGATACCTATACCCGTATAAGCTTGAATCATTGCTAAGTACTGTAAATTTTCCATTTTATTTTCCTTTCGTGTTAAATGGTTACTTTATGACAAATAGAGCAGATTGAAAATCAGTGTGATTCGTGCGCCATTGAAATATATACGACGGTTAACATCATAAATATAAACGCCTGCAACGTTACTATAAGAATATGAAATATTGCCCAACCCGCCCCGAGTAGCGTTCCAAATATGGTGCCCGTAACCCCTGTTGCCGCCCACATCCCTATTAGCAGAAATATTATCTCACCCGCGTAGATATTGCCGAATAACCGCAATGAATGCGACAGTGGCTTTGACACATATTCAATAAAATTAAACAGTAAGTTGAGTGGCCACATTAGCGGATTCTTACCAAATGGCGTACAGAATAATTCATATGCCCATCCAGCCACTCCCTTAACTTTCAGATTAAAGAATAACATTAATAGCCATACAGACAAGGCAAGCGCAAAAGTAGTATTTACATCGGTCGTAGGAACCGTCCGCCAATTATGAAGCCCAAACAAATGCTCATAAATCCAAGCCAATATATCAATTGGCAAGATATCCATTGCATTCATCATCAACACCCACACAAAAACCGTAAGTGCCAGCGGCGCAACAAATGTGTGCCGATCTCCATGAAACGTGTTTTTAACTTGCGAATCAATGAACTCAACGGTCAGCTCCACAAATGCTTGCCGCTTACTTGGCACACCTGCTGTAGCTTTACGAACAACCAGCCACAAAAAACCAATACCAAGCACACCCAGTATTAAAGAGGTAACGAAAGTATCAACGTGCAGCGTCCAAAAACCACCATCTCCAGATACATGGGCAGTCAAATGAGTTAAATGATGATTTATATACGACGTTGGAGTGAGTTCTGTATCTGCTGCCATTATTGCTGTCTTTACCTATAAACTATTTTTATTATATCGTTTTAGCATCTTCTGATATCAAGAGTGCCATACCATTAATCATTACCGCCACCGTAAATGTTCCTATGAAGATCAGCATATCTACTTCTTTATATTTTGCAAGAATCAACCATAAAAACAATACTATTATTATTATTTTTATGGCCTCAGCCCTTAGTGCCGTTCTAAGTACGCAGCTCGCTGTGAACCCCTTATGCTTTGAAACCACAACCGCAAATGCTGCCGAGGACATGACATTAACCAAGCCACCCAATAATGCTGATATTGCGCCATGAAAACCCGCCAACAAACAACATCCAAGCACCATACTTAATGTAAATAGCATTTGCCACCGTATAATTATACGTAGCGGCCTATTTTTTATCCAAGGCAATTCGCCTTCCATCCAAAAAGTAAATCTGCTTACATGCAAAATATGAATTCTAAACTGTTTGGACAGGACAGTCAACGATAGAAAATCACGGGTAGTGTCTCAGTTTAAATTATTTTGTTTTGTATTTGCCACGGCTTCTATCTTTCGATGCTTCTTTAGCATCAATCAGTGAAACAACATCATTCATAGACCAAAGCGTATTTGTAACACCTGCCGCCATTGCTGGTGTAACTTTAAGTGTTTTGTGAATCCGCACAAAGTTATAATGCATAAAGTGCAATGCTACTGCATGAGCTAAATTTTCAATCTTTTTACTGAATCCATTTGTTAATCTGGTGAATCTTCGCATTCCCATACGCATGGTTAAATTTTGTCGCTCTACATAGCTTGTTGAAACATGCTCGATATCTGGATTCCCGGCCAGTACACGTTTTTCTGCACTAACGAATGATGCTGGACTGTACCGTTTCTGTCCTTTGGTCTCCTCTCCATAAATCTTAACCAGCATCGCATAGTCAATAGCACCACCAAAGAATTGCTCAATTGTATTTATATAGCAGCCATAACCATCAGTTGTTAATTGAATCCGATCAGTCAAGCGGCTTGCCAGATCACTAATAAACGCTTCTGCATATTCATTATCACGGCGACCAACTAACCAAGAAATAGCCAGTTTTGTATCAGCATCAATTGCGGTCCATGTGTAAACATCACCATAACCAAGAATGCCTTTATCTTCTGGAGCCACGTTCTTCTCTTTT
Organism: Nitrosomonas sp.; assembly: GCA_030682075.1. Taxonomy (GTDB): domain Bacteria; phylum Pseudomonadota; class Gammaproteobacteria; order Burkholderiales; family Nitrosomonadaceae; genus Nitrosomonas. Next base: position 3,934 of record JAUXRH010000041.1, on the reverse strand, counting down.
GAGTAGCAGAAAGCCCAAATCTCATCACACTGAACGCGCTTGCTTTTGATATCAACTAAATGCTTGTTCTGATACTCAGCGCAAACGATACCAGCATCAACCAGTAATTTAGTCACGGTATTGATTGAAACATCAGCAATTCGTGATACCGATCTCATTGAACTACCTTCAACCAACATAGTGAGTATCATTGCGCGTTTTTCAATTGATAGTTTGTTCATGGCTGATCTCTTGTTGTCATTAATTCATAATGAATTATATCGCAAGCACTAAGCATGTTAAAGCAAAATTTACACATAGTGTGAATATATATATTTACTTTTAGATTTTATATGTTAAAATCTGTAAATGGATGTAATTTTTGAAGATGATTCATTAAGAAGATTAGAAGAAGATCCTGCATATGACGCAGGATTTGATAGATCTATAGTGAAGTCCTATAGAATGCGTATTCAGTTTATAAGAGCAGTTGAAGATGAGAGAGCTTTTTATAATATGAAATCACTGCATTATGAGAAATTGAAAGGAACTTTGGACGGGTTTCATTCTATGCGACTTAACAAACAATGGCGTTTAGTATTTAAATATAAAAAAGGAGAATCAGGAAAGTTGGTTGTTGTAGTCTCAATTATCGACTACCACTGATACTAGGAGATAGAGATGAGTAAGGCGGCTGAAGTATTTTCACCAGGAGACTTTTTAGCAGAAGAATTAGAGGCAAGGGGATGGACTCAAATAGAGCTTGCTGAAATTATTGGACGACCCACAACGCTTGTTAGCGGCATTGTCAGAGGTAAAAAACAAATTACTCCAGATACAGCCATCCAGCTAGGCAATGCTCTTGGCACTGGTGCAGAACTATGGATGAATCTTGAAAGCCAATATCAACTATCAAAAGTAAAGGAAGTTAGTGACTGTGTAGTACGTAAGGCACGGCTTTACGATAGATTCCCTGTGAGAGAAATGATAAAAAGGGGTTGGATCGAAGAAACAAAAAGCATTGATATTTTAGAACAACAGTTTATGAAGTTCTTTAATATTAAGCATCCTAATGAGAAGCTAGAATTTTGCCATTCTGCAAAAAAAACCAATCCACTTAACGAATTAACAGGTCAGCAGCTTGCTTGGCTCTTTAGGGTAAAAAAGCTTGCATCAACCCAGATCACAAAAAATTATGATGAGAGTGCGCTAAGATCTGCAATACCTAAATTAAACGCTTTGTTGTCTGCACCGGAAGAATCAAGGCATGTATCAAAAATATTGCTTGAGTGTGGAGTTAAGTATGTAATTGTTGAACCATTCCCAGGATCTAAAATTGACGGTGCATGTTTCTGGTTAGATGAAACTCAACCAGTAATTGGTTTGTCTTTAAGATTAGATAGAATTGATAATTTTTGGTTTGTTCTGCGTCATGAAATTGAGCATATCTTACAAGGTCATGGTAAGAGTTATGGATTTAAATTAGATATAGACACTGCAGGACTGGAAACAATAATTGAGGAAGAAGAAGAGGTTGCAAATTTAGCTGCTGCGGAATTTTGTGTTCCAAAAGCAGAATTAGATAGCTTCTACAATAGAGTATTCCCGTTATTTAGCGAGCAGAAAGTAAAGTTATTCTCACAAAGAATAGGGGTCCATATTGGAATAGTTGTTGGACAGCTTCAGAGGCGTTTGAACAGATTTGATTTTTTAAGAACACATCAAGTAAAGATTCGTTCATATGCAACATCCGGTTCATTAACAGATGGATGGGGTTTTATAGAAACTAATTGAGGATATTAAAATGACAGCATATTCAAATGCAGTTAAAGATTATATAGAACGCCATAAACGAGAAGTGAGTGACAGTGCAATAATTGATCCTCATGATTTAGCTGCATGGGCATACAGAAATGGTCTGCACAAGCCAAACCCGAGAACAATTATTGATTTAATTGCAAAAGATATATCCCAGGTATTCCGTGAGGAATATAGAACAGACATGCGCGGAAGAAGATATCGTGCTAAACACGCCGTAACAAATAAACAAGGTAATAAAACTCAGTCTTTATGGGCAGATCTAGACGACATTGAAGTACCTCACGAGCATTTCCAAAAATCCTTTGCTCAAAGAAGGTCACAGGTAGTTGGAGATTGTTTTCAGTTAAAAACTGATGCGGATGTTTACAATGAAAAAAGAAAGCCATCTGTACCTATACAGATTGTCCTCGATTTTACACTGGATGTAGAGGAGCTACAGACACCTTTTGATAAAGTTGCTTAATCAACCTTGTGCCATCTAGTACTAGCGGCAAGGCTTGCGATCTCACTTCTTTGCTTGGCTGTAAGTTTTTGAGCGCGTACTTTACCGCCCTTTAACCCATCTAGCCGCTTCTTCTCTTTAGCGGCTTTATTTTCGTCTTCAGGTGATGGTTCAATAGGCTCTTCGCCACTAGCCTCGTCCACTATACGTTTTGCCAGTTGATTCAGGTCTAAATTTTTAGGTCGTTTACTCATGCTGCTATGATAACATTGATGTAAACAAGTTCAAGTGGATCAAAATTCAAACTGAGACACTACCAAATCACGTGTCAACACCAAATAGAAATGTCCGCTTTTCCGCAAAGTAGAAATGTCCGCTATTTCCTGTTTTCCCTTTGTTATGAAGTAGCACACAACCCATCGTGGGCGGACTTGCCGACAGGCATGTTTCTCCAAGGGTGATTCGATGCAGGCTTGTGCCCCGTATTACGTCGTGCTACTGCCTTATCCACTTGTGCATTGACTGACTTTCCATCAGCCACGAGTGATTGTCGCTGCGGTTTGTCCGTCGTGCTATAGACCAGTTTGCGTTTCTTCCAAAGCAGCTCCTGACTGCCGTCAAAATGTTCGTGTAGCGTAACTTTTGCTCCCCGTAATCCCAGTCCCGTACCGGTAGTGGCGACTTGCAGCAGCTTGTTTTTATGCTGGCAGGAAAGGTTTTTCGACAGCATTCTTGTTACTTGGACCGAAAGGATGCTTGTCAGTGTTTCCCGGGTGCCCGTATAGGGCAGATGCGCATCAGAAATGTCTTTGGGGTTCACCGCAAAACGTCGGTTGTAGTCCGCAATGTAGCCCGGTAGCTAGGCGTTGGCAGTGTCCATGTCGTTGATGCCAGCCAGCCGCATTTCCTTGACCAGTCTGTCCTGCAAGGTCTGATTGGCGCGCTCGACGCGTCCTTTAGCCTGCGGGCTGTGGGCGTGGATACATTCGATGCTCAGCTCCCGCGCCGCCCGAGAGAATTGGGTTTCAGCCGCAGGACTCAGCATCGACGGCATTGATGCGGAAGATGCTGTGCTTGTCACTATATAACGCCACTGGTAAGCCATGTGCCAGAATGTGGTCGTGCAACACCTCCATATAACCCAGCGTGGTCTCGGTGGGCATGAAGCGCAACTGTGTCAGTTTCCCGGTGGCATCGTCAATGAACACCAGCAGCGTGCAGCGCTCGCCGCGCCCCTCAAACCAGTCATGGGGGCTGCCATCTATCTGGGTCAGCTCGCCAAACCGGGCGCGACGTTCACGTATTGGATGGGCACACACGCCACCACCACGTCTGGTTTTCCAGTAACCGGCGGTGATCATGAGTTGCCGAGTGCTTTCGACGGACAAATGCATGCGGTGCAGCTCAACCAACTTCTCGCAAGCCAGCGTCGGGCCAAAGTCGCTGTAATGTGCGCCAATCAGCGCAATGGCCGTGGCACGAAGCGTTTCATCGAGCCTTCGATTCGAAGCGTTGCCGCGTTTCTTGCTGATCAACCCGGCCAAACCTTCCTGCTGATAACGCCTGGCCAGCCGTCGCGCCTGACGGGTACTGATGTCCATTTGCTGCGCCGCCTCCTGCTGGCTGATTTTACCCTCTTTCAATCTGTCCAGTATTTGTGACCGTTTTACTTCTTTTTGACTCATGAGCTTG